>NZ_LZMG01000325.1:0-19876 GCF_001673615.1 Mycobacterium sp. 1245499.0 | reverse complement strand
TTGCCGCGGTCAGCGAGGCCACCGGGTTGCTGATCGCCGACACCGCAGGCGGATTCGACTACCGGACCATGGCGCAGGGCCTCGTCGAGCGGCACGGCGCGCTCAGGCACGTCATCGTCGACGGCGACCCGGGACCGTTCACCTCGTGGACCCAACTGCGCCATGGTCCGGTAGTCGAATCCGCCTGCGGTGTCGGCGATCAGCAACCCGGTGGCCTCGCTGACCGCGGCAAAATGTCCCAGTTCGGTGGCCCGGTGACCGGGCAGGCACATCACCGGTATCGCCCCGGCCCGCAGCAGCCCGAACAGCGCCACCGCGAACTGACAGCCGTTCGGCAATTGCAGCAACACCCGATCGCCCGGCGCGATACCCGCGCCGCACAGTCCATCGACCGCGCGGTTAGCCTGGTCGTCCAGGTCCGCATAACTGAGGCCGGTGTCGCTCATGGCGTCGATGACGGCGACTCGGTCGGGCCATTGCTGGGCCGCGTCGGTCAGGATCGTGTCCAGGGGCCGCCCCGCCCAGTAGCCGGCCGCCCGATAGGCGGCGCTCCGATCGGCGGGGAAGGGCACGAACCCGTCGAGGACTCCGGCCGGCGGCTGCGGTGTGTTCGGGCTCATGGCTCCTTCAGCGGGGGCTTCGAACGGGGCTAGTAGCGGGGACGCAGGGAGTAAGGATAGGGTAACCAAAAAATTAGGGCAGCCTGTGCTAATTCAGGGAGGGTCTGTGGTGCACGCCTCGGCACGCTCGGAGGACATCCGGGCGGAGGTGGCCGAACTGCTCGGCGTCAACGTCGATGCAGTTCAGCCGGGTGACAACCTCATCAGCCAGGGCCTGGACTCGATCCGGATCATGACGTTGGCCGGCCGGTGGCGCCGCCGGGGCGTCGCCATCGACTTCGCCGCCCTGGCCGAGCAGCCGACGATCGACGCCTGGGCCCGGCTGGTCGCCGCCGACGGGCACGGCGCCGACCAGCAGACCGTTCCCGCCGAGGCGGCCCGGAGCGCTGAGCCGTCGGCCGAGGACGAGCCGTTTGCCCTGGCCCCGATGCAGCACGCGATGTGGGTGGGCCGCCAGGACCACCAGCAGCTCGGTGGCGTCGCCGGGCACCTCTACGTCGAATTCGACGGTGGCCCGATCGATCCGGAGCGGCTGCGCGCGGCGGCCACCGCGCTGGCACGTCGCCATCCGATGCTGCGGGTGCGGTTCCTGCCCGACGGCACGCAACACATCCCCCCGGCCGACCAGAGCGGCGCCTTCCCGGTCGAGGTCGAGGACCTGCGCCAGCTGAGCACCGACGAGGTCGAGCGGCGGCTCGCCGACATCCGCGACGCGAAATCACACCAGCAGCTCGACGGCGCGGTGTTCGAACTGGCGGTGACGCTGTTGCCGTCCGGGCGGTCCCGGCTGCATGTCGATTTGGACATGCAGGCCGCCGACGCGATGAGCTATCGGACCCTGATGGGCGACCTGGCGGCCCTCTACGGCGGCCGCGACCTCCCCGAGCTGAGCTACACCTATCGGCAGTACCGCCAAGCCATCGAGGCCGAAGAGGCCCAGCCGCAACCGGCCCGCGACGCCGACCGGGACTGGTGGGCGCTGCGCCTGCCGGAGCTGCCCGACCCGCCGGCGTTGCCGTCCATCGGTGGCCGCGGCTCGAAGCAGAGCACGCGGCGCTGGCACTGGCTGGACCCGCAAACCCGCGATGCGCTGTTCGCCCGCGCCCAGGCGCGCGGCATCACTCCGGCCATGGCCCTGGCCGCGGGATTCGCCAATACCCTGGCGCGCTGGTCGACCACGTCGCGCTTTTTGCTGAACGTCCCACTGTTCGGGCGGCAGCCCCTGCACCCCGACGTCGACTCGTTGGTCGGTGACTTCACCTCCTCGCTGCTGCTCGACGTCGATCTCGCCGGCGCCCACACCGCGGCGGCGCGGGCCCAGACCGTGCAGGGCGCGATGCGCACGGCCGCCGCCCATTCCGCCTATCCGGGACTGTCGGTGCTGCGCGACCTCAGCCGTCATCGCCGCACTCAGGTGCTCGCCCCGGTGGTATTCACCAGCGCGCTGGGACTCGGCGAACTGTTCAGCCGCGAGGTGACGGACCGATTCGGCACACCGGGATGGATCATCTCCCAGGGGCCGCAGGTGCTGCTGGACGCGCAGGTCACCGAATTCGACGGCGGCGTCCTGGTGAATTGGGATGTGCGCGAAGGCATGTTCCCCCCGGGCGTCATCGACGCCATGTTCGCCTACCACATCGACGAGCTGCTGGGGCTGGCCTGCGCCGACGACGCGTGGGAGGCGCCGGGCCCGCCGGCACTGCCCCAGGCGCAGCGCGCGGTGCGCGAGGCGGCCAACGCCCGCACCGCGGAACCCAGCGGAGAAGCCTTGCACGACGGGTTCTTCCGGCAGGCCGAGCGGCAGCCCGACGCCCCGGCGGTGTTCGCCAGCACCGGTGACCTCAGCTATGCACAACTGCGCGACCAGGCGCTGGCGGTGGCCGCGGCGCTGCGCGCCGCCGGGGTGGCCACCGGCGAGACCATCGCGATCATGGGGCCCAAAACCGCCGAGCAGATTCCGGCCTTGCTGGGCATCCTGTCCGTCGGTGCCGTCTACCTGCCGATCGGCGCCGACCAGCCGCGCGATCGCGCCGAGCGCATCCTCGAAACCGGTGCGGTGAGGCTGGCCCTCGCCTGCGGCGGACGACCGCTGTCCGTGCCGGTGCCAGAACTGGTGCTGGCCGATATCCTTCGCGAGGCACCTGCGAGCGCCGAGATTACTTCAGCGAGAATCGATCCCGCCGCGCTCGCCTACGTGTTGTTCACGTCGGGCTCCACCGGCGAGCCCAAGGGCGTCGAGGTCACCCACGACGCGGCGATGAACACCGTGGAATTCATCGGCCGCCACTTCGAGATCGGCCCCGCGGATCGATGCCTGGCGCTGTCGACCCTGGAGGGCGACATCTCGGTGATGGACGTCTTCGTCACCCTGCGCACGGGCGGTTCCCTCGTGGTGGTCGACGAAGCGCAGCGACGCGATCCCGACGCCTGGGCCCGGCTCATCGAGACTCACCAGATCACCGTGCTGCACTTCATGCCCGGCTGGCTGGAGATGCTCGTCGAAGTCGGCCGCGGGCGGCTGTCCTCGGTGCGGGTGATCCCGACCGGCGGCGACTGGGTGCGGCCCGAGGTGGTGCGCCGCCTCCAGGTCGAAGCGCCCGACCTGCGCTTCGCCGGCCTCGGCGGTGCGACCGAAACCCCGGTGCACAACAGCATTTTCGAGGTGACCGAAGCGATTCCGGAGGATTGGACGGCCTTGCCGTTCGGCGTCCCGCTTCCCAACAACGCCTGCCGTGTCGTCGACGACACCGGGGCCGACTGCCCGGACTGGGTGCCCGGCGAATACTGGGTGTCCGGACGCGGCATCGCGCGCGGCTACCGCGGCCGTCCCGATCTCACCGCCGAACGCTTCGTCGAGCACGACGGCCGAATCTGGTACCGCACCGGCGATTTGGTGCGGTACTGGCCGGACGGCACCCTCGAATTCGTGGGCCGCGCCGACCACCGGGTCAAGATCAGCGGCTATCGCGTCGAGTTGGGCGAGGTCGAGACCGCGCTGCGGCGCGTGCCCGGGGTGCGCACGGCGGTGGCCGCCCTGATCGCGGTGTCCGGCGAATCCGACGTGCTGGCCGCCCAAGTGTGCACCGACGACGCCGCCCTGACCGCCGAGCGAATCCGGCAGCGTCTCGCTGACCTCGTGCCCGCACACATGGTTCCGCGCCACATCGCGGTGGTGGAGCGGATCGGGTTCACCGACGCCGGAAAGCTCGACCGCCGGGCCGTGGCACGCGAGTTGGAAGCCGCTGTGGCGCAATCGCAGCGGCCGGGCCACCGGGCGCCGTCGACGCCATTGGAAACCGCGCTGGCACTGATCGTCGGCGAGCTGCTCGGCCGGGAACACATCGGGGTCGACGACGACTTCTTCGCCCTCGGCGGCGATTCGGTGCTCGCCACCCAGGCGGTGGCGAGAATCCGGGCCTGGCTGGATGCGCCGGACATCATGGTCGCCGACCTCTTCGCCAATCGAACCGTGTCGACGCTGGCCGCGGTGCTCAGTGCCGGCGAGGACGACCCCGGCCGGCTCGACCAGGTCGCCGAGCTCTATCTGGAGGTTATCGGCATGGACGCCGAATCGGTTCTGGCGGCCTCTCAGCAACCCGCGAAATCGTAGATTGCGCAATGACATTGAATAATCTGATCACCGTGTCTGCCACGTTCCCGTCCTGGATCAAACTGACCCCGGGCCGCAACAACGGGTCGTCCACCGGAGCCACCGTGGTGTTTCCGCACGCCGGCGCGGCCGCCGCAAGCTATCGGGTGCTGGCGGCGGCGCTGGCCGCCGGCGGCGACACCTACATCGTGCAGTACCCGCAACGCGCCGACCGCCTCAGCGAGCCCGGCCACGACAGCGTGCACGACCTGGCCGCCAGCCTCTTCCAAGCGGCGCCGTGGTCCAGCGTCGCGCCGCTGAAGTTGTTCGGGCACAGCATGGGTGCCGTCGTCGCCTTTGAGTTCGCCCGGGTCGCCGAGACGCACGGCACGGCCGTGCAAAAGCTGTGGGTGTCGGCCGGCCCGCCACCGTGCGTCGTCGCCGACATGCCCGAACTGCCGACCAGTGATGACGGGCTGCTGGCCGATATCGCGGATCTGGGCGGTACCGACCCCGAACTGCTTGCCGACGAAGAGTTCTCCGAACTGCTGACCACCGCGGTGCGCGCCGACTATCAGGCCTTCAACGGTTATGACCCCAGCCCCGACGTCCGCATCGGCGCCGACATTCACGTGCTGGGCGGCCATGACGACCACCGCATCGCCACCGGCGTGCTGCGGCAGTGGGAAAGGCACACCGCCGGATCCTTCGCCCTGTCGTTGTACGACGGCGGGCACTTCTACGTCTACGACCACGTCGAAGCGATCGCCGCGCAGGTGAATGCCGGGTGATGCCAATGTCTGACGAGGGGTTCGGCTCGGGCCGCGGCGCCGAGTATGCCGACCCGGTCGTGATCGTGGGAATGGGTGTGGAGGCACCCGGGGGCATCGAAACCGCCGAGGCCTACTGGGATCTGCTGGCCCACGGCCGTGAGGCGCTGGGCCCGTTTCCCACCGACCGCGGTTGGGCGGTGCCAGAACTGCTCGCCGGCTCGCGCCGCAGCGGCTTCAAAGAGATCCATGACCGCGGCGGATTCCTCACCGGGGCAACCACATTCGATCCGGAGTTCTTCGGGATCTCGCCCCGCGAGGCCGTCGTGATGGATCCGCAGCAGCGGGTGGCGCTTCGGGTGGCCTGGCGGGCGTGCGAGAACAGCGGCATCAATCCCGACGAGCTGGCCGGTCACGATGTGGGCTGCTTCGTCGGCGCCTCGGCCACCGGGTACGGACCCGACATGGCCCAATTCTCCGAACACAGCGGTCATCTGCTCGCCGGGACCGCGCTCAGCGTGATCTCGGGTCGCATCGCCTACACGCTGGGATTGGCCGGGCCGGCGCTGACCTTGGATTCCTCGTGCGCGTCGGCGCTGGTGGCCTTCCACGTCGCGGTGCGCTCACTACAGAACGACGACTGCGATCTGGCCCTCGCGGGCGGGGTCAACGTGCTGGGCTCACCGGGCTTTTTCGTCGAGTTCTCCAAGCAACACGCGCTCTCCGACGACGGATACTGCCGCCCCTACAGCGCGCAGGCCAGCGGGACCGTGTGGGCCGAGGGCGCGGCGATGTTTGTGCTGCAACGCAAATCGGCCGCCCTGCGTGCCGGCCGGCGGATCGTCGCCGAGGTGCGGGCCACCGCCATGAATCAGGACGGGCGCAGCGCCGGTCTGAGCGCGCCCAGCGGCGAGGCCCAGGTCCGGCTGTTCCAGCGGGCCATCAGCCAGGCCGGGATCAAGCCCGCCGAGGTGGGGATGATCGAGGGGCACGGCACGGGGACCCGCCTGGGCGACCGAACCGAGCTGCGCTCGCTGGCCCAGACCTACGGCGACACCGAGCCCGGCGCCGGAGCATTGCTGGGTTCGGTCAAATCCAACGTCGGTCACTCGTTGGCCGCCGCCGGCGCGCTGGGTCTGGCCAAGGTGCTGGTCTCCGCCGAGCACGGCGCCGTCCCACCCACCCTGCATGCCGGCGACGCCAGCCCCGAAATCGAATGGGACAAGCAAGGACTCCGGTTGGCCCAGACCTTGACACCGTGGCCGGCCGTCGACGGGCAGCGCACCGCCGCGGCGTCCGCGTTCGGCATCGCCGGCACCAACGCGCACCTGATCGTCTCCGTCCCCGAGGTCGCATGATGCTCACCCATGGCCTGCCGGACGGGCGTATCCCGGTGCTGCTGAGCGCCCATGATCCAGAGCTGATCCGCCGCGACGCCGCCGCGATCGCCGATTACCTTGGCCGCGTCCCGGACTCGGCGGATCTGACCGCCGCGGTCGCTTCCACCCTGCTGCGGCTGCGGAGGTTGCGACGGCACCGCGCGGTGGTGCGCGCGGCAGACAGCACCGAGCTCGTCGCGGGTCTGTCCGCGATCGCCAACGGCGAGGAGCACGAGCTGGTCTCGTACTCCGCGAGGACGACACCGCCGCGGGTCGCGTTCGTGTTTCCCGGCCAGGGCAATCAATGGCAGGCGATGGGAGCCGGCGCCTACCAACGGTTACCGGCCTACCGCGAGGCCGCCGACCGATGCGCGCAAGCATTCGCTTCCGCCGGATTCGCTTCTCCGCTGCCGTATCTGGTGGGCGACGAACCGCGCAACTGGTCGCGCCCCGAGATCCAGGGCGCGCAGTTCACCCACGCGGTGAGCCTGGCCGAGGCATGGCGGTCCCGCGGGGTCCTGCCCGACATCACCATCGGTCACAGCCTCGGTGAGGTGGCGGCGGCCTATGTGGCGGAGGCGATAGCGCTGCCCGACGCGGTCGCTTTGGTGGTTGCTCGCGCGACCGTGGTCGACCAGCTCACCGGCCACTACGCAATGGCGGTGCTGGGCACCGGGCTGGACATCGCGGAGTCGTTGCTCGCGGAAACGCCGGGCTGGCTGGAAGTTTCGGCGGTCAACGGCCCGTCGTCGACCGTGGTCGCCGGTGACCATGACGCGGTGGCCGCCGCGGTCGCACTGGCCCAACGGCGCGGCATCTTCAGCCAGCAACTGTCCGTCGACTATCCCGGACACACCAGTGCGCTCCGCCCGTTGCGTTCGAGCCTGGCCGAGCTGACACCGAAGTCGACCTTCCGGGATGCCCCGGTGCGGTTCATCGGATCCACGCTGGGGACCGAGCTGGGGGAGGCGACCGACTTCTCCGGCTATTGGTATGAAAACCTTTGCGGCACCGTACGATTCGACCTGGCCGTGCAATATGCCCGCGGTTGTGGGGCCGACGCGTTCGTTGAGCTCTCGGCGCACCCCTCCTTGCTGTACCCGCTGGGCGACATCGTCGACGACGAGTCGGCCGTCATCGTCGGCTCGGGTCATCGCGACCGGTCCATCACCGATTCGCTGTCGGCGAGCATCACCGCACTCGCGGCCGCCGACCCCGGCTGCCGGTGGGCCGACGCGATCCCGACGGCCGATCTGCCCGCGCTGCGCGGCTTCCCCAACGCGCCGATGCGTGCGGTGCACCTGTGGGCGGCGCCGCAACGGGTGACCGAAGCGGCGCCGGCGCCGGCGCTCACCGTGGCCGTCGAGGACTGGCAGCCGGTCACGGCGCCCGTCACACCCGGCGCAAGCAGCCTCGACATCGCCTTCGTCGGTGCGGGCACCCTGACGCAGCGGCTGCTCGAAACCGTTGCCGCGCATGGTGCTTGCCGAGCGGTGCCACCGGACGAGGCGGAAATCCTTGTGATCGCCGCCCCGGGACTCGACCCGCTCGACCCCGCCTCCGCAATCGAGCGGATCGCAGGCCGCCCCGACGCGGGCCTACCGGACTACCCCGCACTCATCGGCCCCCAGTGCCGGACCGTCTGGTTGCTCACCGCCGGTGCCGAACACGTCGACCGCGATGACGCCAATGTGTCTCCCGCACAGGCGGCGCTGGCGGCGATGCATCGCAGCATCGGGTTCGAATTCCCGGACCAGGCATTCGGGCACCTGGACCTCGAACACCGCGATCCCGACCCCGCAACGGCACGGCTCGCCATCGACGTGCTGCTGGATGAGGTGGCCGAGGTCGCAGTGCGCGGCGCCGGATCGCCGCGACGCCACGTCCGCACGTTCCGTGCGTGCCGCCAATCGGCGACCCCGCGCCCGCTCGATACCGCCGCCTTGGACGACGTGGTGATCACCGGTGGCAGCGGAGCGATCGGCCTGCAGTACGCGCGGTATTGCCTGGAACGCGGCGCCCGGACCGTCACCCTGCTGAGCCGCCACGGTGTTGATCCGACGGTGCTGCGCGAGCTCGTCGGCCAGTATGACGCCAAAGTCCACGCCCCCCAATGCGATATCACCGATAGGGACGCCCTGGCCGCCGTCGCCGCCGAATATGCGGGTTCGGGCGCGTCACTGCTGATCCACACCGCGGGCATCGCGCGGGCCCTTTCACGATCGGATCTCAGCGGCGCTGACGTTGCGGCGGTGTGCGCGGCCAAAGTCCGCGGACTGGCCTTGCTGGCCGACGTGTGGCCGCTGCGCCCGGACTGCCGGATCCTGGCCTGCTCGTCGGTATTCGGGGTCTGGGGCGGGCACCACCACGCGGCCTACGCGGCATCCAATCGGATGCTCGACGTGTTGGCCGCCCAGTTGCGCGCCGCCGGCCGCGACTGCACGGCGATCCGCTGGGGCCTGTGGCAGGGCGCCGGGGTCGTGGTGGGCACCGAGATCACGCGCACCGAGCGTTCCGGTCTGGTGGCGATGGACCCGCAGCGGGCGATCGAGGCCAGCCTGTACGGCTACGACGGCGATCCGCTGATCTTTGACGCCGACTTCGAGCGGCTTCAGGTGTTCTTCGAAAGCCAGGGCATGCCAATGCCGTTCAGTGATGCACGCACCGGCGAGGGCGAGGAAACCGACACCTCGGCTGAGAAGCCGCTCGCCGACATCGTGCGGGCCGAGCTGGCGGCGACGCTGCACCTGGGTGATTCGCTGTCGATCGACCCGGGCGCCTCGCTGATCGACCTGGGTGTGGACTCCTTGCTCGCACTCGATTTACGCAAACGGCTGCGCCGGACGGTGGGGAACTCGGTTCCGGTGTCCCGCATGCTCGGCGGCATCACGGTGACCGAGCTGATCGACGCGCTGCGTGCCGACCCAACCGGCGCGCCCGCGGCGAAGCCGTCATTCGAGCGCGCCGGCGCCGCCAACGGTGCGCACCACTCAACGCTCGCGATGCTAGAAAGGTTGGACTCCTAGCGTGACTAACACCACCGGCGTCAGCACCCGGCTCGACGACGAACGCCTGGAACTGCTGCGCCGCAAGCTGACCGAACGCGGCCTGGCCAGGACGGCGGGCGCGGCGCCCGCGTCGGCCGACGACGGGCCGCGCATGTCGGTCGGCCAGCACCGGATGTGGTTCGTGCAGTCAGTCGATCCTGACAGCGCGCTGCTCAACATCTGCGTCTCCTACCGCCTGTCCGGCACCGTCGACATCGCACAGCTGCATCGTGCGGTCGACGCCGTCGCCGCGCGACACCCGGTGCTGCACACGACGTATGCCAGCGACGCCGAGGGCGATCCGCAGCCGGTGACTCGCGAGGACCTGCGGCCCGAGTGGGCCGAACACGACCTGGCCGGGCTGACCGACCAGGCGCGCCGGCTGCGGCTGGACGTGTTGGCGCAGCGCGACTTTCGCCGCCCATTCGACCTGAGCAAGGATTCGCCGCTGCGGGTCACGGTGGCGCGGCTGGCCGACGACGAGCTGATGCTGCTGATCACCGCGCATCACATCGCCTGGGACGACGGCTCGTGGGCACCGTTCTTCGCGGATCTGACTCGCGCCTACACCGACCCCGATGCCTTCGCCGATGGGCAGGTCCGCCCGGGCATCTCGGTGGATGCGGCCGCCGTTCGTCAGGCGGATCTGGACTACTGGCGCCCGTTGATGGCCGACCTGCCGGAGCCACTCGAGCTTCCCGGGCCCAACGGTTCGGTCGTGCCCACGACCTGGCGCGCGCAGCGCGCGGTCGCGCAATTGTCGCCCGACACCGTCGACCGGGCCGCGGCGTTGGCCCGCGACACGGGTGCCACCCCGTACATGGTGTTGATGGCGGCCTTCGCCGCCCTGGTGCACCGCTACACCCAGTCGACCGACTTCCTGGTGGCCGCCCCGGTGCTCAACCGCGGCGTGGGCACCGAGGATGTCATCGGCTACCACGGCAACACGGTGGTGATCCGGCTGCGCCCGCAGCCGCACCAGACGTTCCGTGAGCTGCTGAGCCAAACCCGTGACGGCGCGGTGGGCGCCTTCGCTCATTCGCGCGCCGACCTGGATTGGCTGGTCCGCGAGTCGAATCCCGATCGCCGGCATGGCGCCGACCGGATGACCCGGGTGAGCTTCGGGCAGCGGGAGCCCGATGGCCGCGGCTTCTGCCCGCCGGGCGTGCGTTGCGAACGCGGTGAATTGCGCGGCCATTTCAACCAATTGCCGTTGAGCCTGATGGTCGAGCTGGACCGGACACCCGACGGCGCCGGCGGTGGCGTGATCGAGGCGGAATACCTCGTCGAGGTGATGGACCAGCAGTTGGTCGAGCAATTGCTACGCCACTACGCCGCCCTGCTGGATGGCGTGCTGTCCGACCCCGACGTGAAGCTGTCGGCGTGCGCGCTGATGGGTGCCGAAGACGCCGAGTGGCTGCGCGCGGTGTCGACCGGCGAGGAGTTCGTCACACCGGCCAGCACGTTGCCCGACCTGGTCAGCCGCCGGGCGGGTCTGACGCCCGATGCCGTTGCGGTCGTCTACGAGGGGCGTGCCTACTCCTACCGAGAGATCGACGAAGAGTCGAACCGGTTGGCGCACTGGCTCATCGAGCAGGGGATCGGTACCGAGGACCGCGTCGCGGTGCTGCTGGACAAGTCGCCCGAATTGGTCATCACCGCGCTCGGGGTGCTCAAGGCGGGCGGGGTTTATCTGCCGGTGGATCCCACCTATCCGGAGGACCGGCTGAGCTTCATTCTCGACGACGCGGACGCCAAACTGGTGCTGCGCGAACCGGTTTCCGACGCCGCGCGCTATCCGGGCACCGCGCCGGCGAAGTTGATCCGGCCGCTGAGCCCGCAAAACACCGCCTACCTGATCTACACCTCGGGCTCCACCGGGCTGCCCAAGGGTGTGCCGGTGCCGCACGCGCCCATCGCCGAGTACTTCGTCTGGTTCGGCGACGAATACCGCATCGACGACACCGACCGGCTGCTGCAGGTCGCCTCGCCCAGCTTCGACGTGTCGATGGGCGAGATCTTCGGCACGTTGATCATGGGGGCCCGCTTGGTGATTCCGCGGCCTGACGGGCTGCGCGACATCGGCTATCTCACCGATCTTTTGGCCCGCGAAGGCATCACCTCCATGCACTTCGTGCCGTCGTTGCTGGGGCTCTTCCTGTCGCTGCCCGGCGTCAGCCAGTGGCGGACGCTGCGGCGCGTGCCGATCGGCGGCGAGGCCCTGCCCGGTGAGATCGCCGACAAGTTCCACGCCACCTTCGACGCGTCGCTGTACAACTTCTACGGGCCGACCGAGACCGTGGTGAACTGCACCAGCTACCCGGTGGAAGGCACCCAGGGCACCCGGGTGGTGCCGATCGGCCGACCCAAGATCAACACCCAGGTATATCTGCTCGACAATGCCCTGCAGCCGGTTCCCGTCGGCGTGATCGGTGAGATCTACATCGCCGGAACGCATGTCGCGCACGGATACCATCGCAGGCCCCAGTTGACGGCCGAGCGCTTCGTCGCCGACCCGTTCACGCCGGGCGGGCGGATGTACCGCTCCGGAGACCTGGCCCGCCGCAACGCCCACGGTGACATCGAGTTCGTCGGCCGCGCCGACGAGCAGGTGAAGATCCGCGGCTTCCGCATCGAGTTGGGCGAAATCGCGGCCGCGATCTCGGTGGACCCCAGCGTCGGACAAGCGGTCGTGTTGGCCATGGACCTGCCCCAGCTGGGCAAGAGCCTGGTGGGATACGTGACGCCGGCCCAGGGCGCCGGCACGGAATCGGTTGACGTCGAGCGCATCCGCGCCCGGGTGGCCGCCGCGCTGCCGGACTACATGACCCCGGCCGCCTACGTGGTGCTCGACCAGATTCCGATCACCGCGCATCAGAAGATCGACCGCGCCGCGCTGCCGCAACCACAAATCGCGGCCGCCACCGAATACCGCGACCCGACGACTCCCACCGAACAGCGCGTCGCGCAACTGTTTTCGGGACTGCTCGGACACGACCGGGTGGGCGTCGACGACTCGTTCTTCGATCTGGGCGGCCACTCGCTGGTCGCCACCAAACTGGTGACCGCGATCCGCGCCGAGTGTGGTGTGGAGATCGGCATCCGCGACGTCTTCGAACTCGCCACGGTCGGGGCGTTGGCCGAGCGGATCGACCAGCTGAGTGCCGGCGAGCTGACGCCGTCGCGGCCCAGGCTGATCACCACCGCACACGACGAGCCCATGCCGCTGTCGGCGTCCCAGCTGCGCAGCTGGTTCGCCTACCGCGTGGACGGGCCCAGTCGGGTCAACAACATTCCCTTCGCGGCGAAACTGACCGGGCCGTGGGACATCGATGCGCTGATCGCCGCCGTCGGCGATGTCGTTGCCCGGCACGAGATCCTGCGCACCAGCTACGTCGAGTTGGACGGTGTGCCCTACCAGGTGGTGGGTCCGGCCAATGTCGAAATCCCGGTGCGCCGCGAGGAGGGGCCCGACGACGCCTGGCTGCAGCAGCAGCTCGACATCGAACGGTGCCATTGCTTCGAGCTGGACGCCGAACTGCCGATCCGGGTCGCGGTGCTGCGCACCGAGAACACCGCGGAACACGTGCTGTCGCTGGTCGTGCACCACATCGCGTCCGACCATTGGTCGGCAGGCGTGCTGTTCTCCGACGTGATGACGGCCTACCGGGCCCGGCGCGGGGGAGAAGCGCCATCCTGGGCCCCGCTTCGGGTGCAGTACGCCGACTACGCGGCGTGGCAGCGCACGTTCCTGGGCGACGCCGGCGGGCAGGAATCCGCGATCTCCGCCGACCAGCGGGAGTACTGGACCCGGCAACTGGCCGGTCTGCCGGAGGACACCGGGCTGCGTCCGGACTTCCCCCGCCAGCCCGTGCCCAGCGGTGCGGGCGAGTCCGTCGACTTCCACATCGACGCGGCGACGCGGGCCAAGCTCGGCGAGCTGTGCCGCGAGCTGGGCATCACCGAATTCATGTTGCTGCAAACGGCCGTCGCCGTGGTGTTACACAAAGCCGGTGGCGGAACCGACATTCCGTTGGGCACCCCGGTCGCGGGTCGCACCGAAGCCGAGTTGGACCAGCTGATCGGATTCTTCGTCAACATCCTGGTGCTGCGCAACGACATGGACGGCAACCCGACGTTGCGCGAACTGCTCAAGCGGGCCCGGGAGACCGCCCTGGCCGCCTACGCCCACCAGGACCTGCCGTTCGACCGCGTCGTCGACAGCGTCAGCCCGGTGCGCTCGTTGTCCCGCAACCCGCTGTTCCAGGTCGTGGTGCACGTGCGGGATCACCTGTCCGCTACCCGGGTCATCGAGACCGCGGCGGCCGGCAGCGGCGAGCAGGACACCGTGTGCACCTCGCTCGACCCCATCTTCGACATGGCGCATGCGGATCTGAGCGTCAACTTCTTCGGCACCGACGGCTCCGGCGACATCGGATACAACTGCAATCTCATCTACCGCACCGAGCTCTACGCCAGGACCACCATCGAGCGGTTGGCCGGATGGCTGACCCGGGCGCTCACCGAGTTTGCCGACGACCTCGATCAGACTTTGCGAGACGTCCAGCTGATCGACGCCGGCGAGCAAGACCGCATCCTGCGCGACTGGAGCCGCGGCGAGCAACCGCCGCACGACCGGCCGCGCACCATCCCGGAATTGCTCGAACCCAGCCGCGCCTGGGGAAGCGACCGGATCGCGGTGCGCTGCGGCGGCGACAGCATCGATTACCCTGCACTGCACCGTAGTTCGGACAATCTGGCCGCCCTGCTCATCAGAAGCGGCGTGGGCCCGGGCACGCTGGTTGGATTGTCGACCCGGCGGAGCATCGAGCTGGTGGTGGCGCTGGTGGCCATCATGAAGGCCGGCGCCGGGTACTTCCCCATCGATCCCGGTTATCCGCTGGCGCGAAAGCAATTCATGCTCGACGACGTCGCGCCGCCGGTCGTGATCGCGACCGTCGAAGCGACGGACACCATGCCGCAGGTGCCCGGCGTCGAGCTGATCTCGCTGGACGATCCCCAGGTACGCACCCTGGTCAACAGCGACGACGTCGATCCGCAGGCGAGGAATGCGCGGGCGCCACACCCCGATGACCCGATGTACCTGGTGTTCACTTCCGGGTCCACCGGCAAGCCGAAAGGGGCAGTGGGAACGCATCGTTCGATGGCCGCCCGGCTCGACTGGCAGCTGCGCCACTACCCGCCGCGCACCGACGACGTGCGCCTGGCGCAGGCCTCGATCACCTTCCTCGAAGGCGGCATGGAGATGCTGGCCGGCCTGGCGGCCGGCGCCACCATGATCCTGGCCGACGACGCCGAACACCGCGACCCGGAGGCCCTCGGGGACCTGATGAACCGGTACTCGGTCGCTCAGGTCACCGCGGTGCCCAGCCTGGTCTCGGCCCTGGTGGACAGCCGGCCCGACGCCGTGCGCTCGCTGTCTCGGCTGGTCTGCGGCGGCGAACCGGTGAGCGCGTCGCTGCTGGCGCGGCTGGTGTCGGTGTGCGCCGACGAGTGTGACGGCGGCACCCAGCTGTTGAACAACATCGGTTCCACCGAGACGTCCGGTGCGGTGTCCCGCGGGCCGTTGGCCCCACCGAATCCGCTTGTCGGAAGGCCCGTCCCGGGTGCGCAGGCCTATCTGCTCGACGATGGGCTGCGTCCCGTGCCCGTCGGAGTGGTGGGCGAGCTGTACTACTCCGGTGACCAGCTGGCTCGGGGATATTGGAAACGCCCCGGCCTGACCGCCACCCGTTTTGTCGCCAATCCCTACGGACTCGAGCCGGGTTCGCGGTTGTACCGCAGCGGCGACCTGGCCCGGTGGACCGAGGACGGGCAGCTGGAGTTCGTCGGGCGTTCCGACCACCAGGTGCAGGTGCGTGGTTTCCGCGTCGAGCTGGCCGAGGTCGAGTCGGCCCTGGCGGCCGTCGATGGTGTCGCCGCCGCGGCGGCTCGCACCTGGGAGGTGCACGGCGGCACGTCGCTGGCCGGATATGTTGTGCCGCAACGGCCTATCTCGGATGACGCCGAGAAGGCGGCTTTCGCGGGGGAGGTGCGCGCCGCCATCGCCACGACGCTGCCGGGGTACATGCTGCCGTCGTCGCTGACCGTGCTCCACGCCCTGCCCAAAACCGAATCGGGCAAGCTGAACCGGCCCGGGTTGCCGCGGCCGGCGGTCAGCACCGGCGGTCAGACCGAACCCGCCCGCACCGACACGGAACGGGCGCTGGCCAAGGTTTTCGCCGAACTGCTGTCCACCCCCGAGGTCGGGCGCTTCGACGACTTCTTCGCCCTCGGCGGTGACAGCATCCTGTCCGTGCAGCTCGCCTCGCGGGCGCGGACCGCCGGCCTGGCCGTGAGCCCGCGGATGATCTTCGAGAATCCGACGGTGCAGCAGCTGGCGGCCGCGCTGGATGCCCTGGGCGACGCGGAATCCGGCATCGAGCAGCAAGAGCCGGCGGCCGACACCCGTTTCGAGCCGATGAGCACCTCCGGGCTGTCGTCCTCGGACCTGTCCGCGGTGACGCAGCTTTGGTCGTCGTCACGCCAAGGCACGACGTGACGGCCGCCAAAACCGATGTCGCGCCCGACATCGAGGACGTCATGGCGCTGAGCCCGCTGCAAGAGGGCTTGTATTCGCTGACCACGCTCGCCGAATTCGCCGACGGCGAAGCGGCGGATGACCCGTACGTGATCGGGATCGCCGCGGACATCTCCGGCGCACTCGACGTCGCACTGCTGCGCGACTGCGCGGAGCAGATGTTGGTGCGCCACCCGAACCTGCGGGCCAGCTTCTTCAGCCGGGGGATCCCGCGACCGGTGCAGATCGTGCCGTCCCGCGTCGAGCTGCCCTGGCGGCTCGTCGCCGCCGCGCCGGGGGACGTAGCGGCGCTGGAAACCGGCGAGCGGCGGCGACCGTTCGATCTTGAGCACGGGCCGGCCATCCGCTTCCTGCTGATCGAATTGCCCGGCGAGCAATGGCGTTTGGTACTCACCGCCCATCACATCGTGATCGACGGTTGGTCGCTGCCGGTGTTCGTCAACGAGTTGATGATGCTGTACCAGGCCGGCGGCGATCCGGCGGCGCTGCCCGCCGCCCCGCGGCCCTACCGCGACTACATCGGCTGGCTGGCGAGCCGCGATCCGGAAGCCAGCCAACGGGTCTGGCGCGAACACCTGGCGGGCCTGCCGGGCCCCACCCTGCTCGCCGCCGCCCTGGGATCCATGGACACGAGCGAGGGCCAGCAACCGGGGCTGCCGCGCACCACCCGACTGCGACTGCCGGCCGAAACCACCACGCGGCTGGTCGACGGCACCCGCTCCCGGGGCGTCACCGTCAACACCCTGATGCAAATGGCCTGGGCGCTGGTGTTGTCGCGGCTGACCGATACGCACGACGTGGTGTTCGGGGTCACGGTGTCCGGCCGTCCCCCCGAACTGACCGGCGTCGAGACCATGGTCGGCTTGTTCATCAATACCGTGCCGCTGCGGGTCGGGCTCGACCCGTCCGCCTCCGCCGGCGAGCAGTGCCGCGCCGTGCAGCGCACCGCCGCGCTGCTGCGCGAACACAGCTATCTCGGGCATGCCCAACTTCGCGCCCTCGGCGGCGTCGGGGAGATGTTCGACACCCTGCTGGTCTACGAGAACTTTCCGATGGACGGCCTGACCGCCGGCGGCGAATTGACCGCCGGCGGAGCGACATTCCGGCCGTCCGCGCTGCAGACCCTGTCGCATTTCCCGATCGCCATCGCCGCCCACATGGAAGGCGGCGAGCTGGTGGTGCTGATCGAAGCGATCGACGGAGCGCTGGGGGCGGTTCCCGCCGCCACCTTCGGGCGCCGCGTGCTGACCACCGCCGAGCGACTGCTGCAGGGCTGGGAGCGTCCCCTGCGCGAGGTCAGCGTCCTGCTCGACGATGAGGACGGCCCGCTGGGCGCGACCGCAACGCCGAAACCGGTGGCGCCGTTGAGCATCCACGCCCGCTTCGCCGACGTCGTGGCCAGGACGCCGGACAACCCGGCTATCAGCTGGGCGGGCGGGACGCTGAGCTACCGCGAGCTGAACCGGCACGCCACCCGGCTTGCGGCGCGACTCGCCCGACAGGGCGTCAAGTCCGAAACACCCGTGGCTCTCAAACTTTCGCGAGGGCCGCACTACATCATCGCGCTATTGGCCGTGCTCAAAGCCGGAGGCATGTGCGTGCCGATGGAGCCCGGCATGCCCCCCGAACGGATCGACTCGATCTTGCGCCAATCGGGCGCGTCGATCGTCTTGGACGAAGAGCTGACCGAAAGGCTGCTCGAGGCCGGCGAACCGCACGACGACGACTTCGACGCCGTCGACGTTCCACCCGCGCAGGCCGCCTACGTCGTGTTCACCTCCGGCACGACGGGAGAACCCAAGGGCGTCATCGGAACTCACGGCGCGGTGGGCGCCTACGCCGACGATCATCTGGACCGCGTATTGCGGCCCGCGGCAGCCACACTGGGCCGGCCCCTGCGCATCGCCCACGCATGGTCGTTCGCCTTCGACGCCGCCTGGCAGCCGCTGGTCGGCCTGCTCGACGGGCACGTCGTGCATGTCGTCGACGAGCAGACCCAGACCGATGCCGAGGCGCTGGTCGCGCTGATCGCCGCGCAGGGCATCGACATGATCGACACCACCCCGTCGATGTTTGCCCAGCTGCAGGCGTTCGGTTTGCTCACCGAGGCGCCGCTGACCGTGCTGGCGCTGGGCGGCGAGGCGGTGGGCAGCGCGGCCTGGGCGCGGATCCGCAACACCTGCGACACCACCTCGATGACGGCGCACAACTGCTACGGGCCCACCGAAACCACGGTCGAGGCGGTGGTCGCCACCATCGCCGAGTACGACGAGCCCTCGATCGGACGCCCGACCCGGCACACCCGCGGCTACGTACTGGATTCCGCGCTGCGCCCGGTGCCCTGCGGGGCGACGGGCGAACTGTATCTGGGCGGTGCCCAGCTGGCCCGCGGCTATCTGGGCCGCGCCCCGGAGACCGCGGCACGCTTTGTCGCCGACCCGTTCGCGGCGGCAGAACGGATGTATCGCACCGGCGATTTGGTGCGCCGATTGCCCGACGGCTCACTGCAATACGTGGGACGAGCCGACGCCCAGGTGAAGATTCGCGGCCACCGCGTCGAACCCGGCGAGATCGCGGCCGCCCTCGAATCACATCCGGCCGTGCGGCACGCCGGGGTGCTGGTACGGCAACGCCGAGGCGTTGCGCGGCTCACCGCATACGTCGCGATCGACCCGGCCACCGAAGGGTCCACGGCCGCCGAGTTGCGGAGCATGCTCAGCAACCGGCTGCCGCGCTACATGGTTCCACAGCGCATCATCGTGGTCGACGAGATTCCGTTGACCCCCAACGGAAAACTCGACGAAACGGCATTGGCCGCATTCGACGCCGACGAACCCGAAGCCGGCGCGGCGTCGCCCGAGACGCCCACGGAATCCGCGCTGGCCGAGCTGCTCGCCGAGCTCCTCGGCCAATCGCGCATCGACGTCACCGCCGACTTTTTGCAGCTTGGCCTGGACAGCATCATGGCGTTGTCGGTGGTGCAAGCGGCCCGGGCCCGCGGAATTGCGTTGCGCGCCAGGCTCGTCCTCGAGTGCGGCAACGTCCGCGAACTGGCCGAAGCGATCGACTCGGAGACCACGGCCGCCACCCAGCAAGCGGACACCCGTACCGGACCGATGCCGTTGCTGCCCAACGGCCGATGGCTCTACGAACACGGCGACCCGCGCAGGCTCGCCCAGACCGAAGCCATCCGGTTGCCCGAGACGCTGCGCCGCGAACAGCTGGAAGCGGCCCTGGCCGGCATCATCGAGGGCCACGAGGTGCTGCGCACCCGGGTGGACCGCCCCACCATGACCCTGGTACCCAACCCCGACGCCGATATTCGCAACGCACTCAACGAGGTTGAGGTGGCCGGCGATCTGGCCGCGGCGGTACCGGCCTACGTCGCCGAGGCCGTCGAGCGCCTGGACCCCGAACGCGGAACGCTGCTGTCCGCGGTGTGGCTTCGACCGCCCGCCGGGGAAAGCGTTCTGCTGCTGGCCGCGCACGTCGTCGCGCTGGACCCCGCGTCGTGGCGAGTGATCCTCGGTGAACTCGGCGCCGCGCTGGCGGCCGCGGCCACCGGTCACTCGCCGGCGCCCGTTCGCGAACACACCAGCTATCGCCGCTGGGCCGACGCGCTCACCGCGCGGGCGCGGCGGCTGGACACGGCGCAATTCTGGGCGTCCCAGCTCGACGGCGACGATCCCGACCTCGGTGCCCGGCGGCTGGATCCGAGCAGCGATCGGGCCCGCGATCTAATCGTCCGCAACGCCGTCACCGACGCCGACGTCACCCGCCGGCTGCTGGATTCGGGTCTGCCGTTGCCCACGCTGCTGGTCACCGCCACCGCGGCGACGGTGACCCGCTGGCGCGAGCTGCGCGGCCAGC
>NZ_LZMG01000324.1:0-8149 GCF_001673615.1 Mycobacterium sp. 1245499.0 | reverse complement strand
CCGCGCCCGTTGTGCTGACCCAGGTTCCCGGAGGCCAGCACGCCGCGCAGTGCGGCGTTGAGTCCGTCGTGCTGGCGCTGGGCGGCCGAGCGTGGGTCGCGCTCGATGGCGTCTTGGGTGGGTGCGCCGTCCACACAGGGCGTGTCGTCGTCGGGGTTGCACATGCCGGGGGCGGCGAGTTTGGCTAGGACGGCTTCCAGGGTGGCGCGGGCTTCGGGGGTGAGCCAGCCGCGCAACGGCGACATGCCGTCGGCCTGCTGGTTGCCCAGGGTCAGACCACGCGCCCGCGCGCGGTCGTCGTCGGTGTAGGTGCCGTCGGGGTTGAGGCAGTCGGCCAGGGTGCGGGCCAACCCGGCGAGTTGTTCGGGGCGAAACCGGCTGCCCTCGGTGGCCAACCGCGCTTCGGCCCGCTCGCGGGTCGGCATGTCGATCCAGCCGGGCAGCTGGTGGTAGAACTTGCGGATCACCGCGACCTGACCCGCGCCCAGGGTGCCGTCGCGTTGTCCGGCGGCGGTGGCGGGCAGCATCGGGCCCAGCGGTTCGCCGGTCAGGCCGTGGCGCGGGCCCAAATCGCGCGCCTCCTTGAGGCGCCGGGCGGCTTCAGCGCGGCTGATCAGCGTCGCCTCGGCGATGGCGTGGACCACCGTGGCGCCGAGTTCGACCGACGGTGCCTGGCGGGCCAGGGAATTGATCACGGGGTGCTCGACGGCCGGGATGCGCCGGCGCTGCTTCTCGCAGCGCGCCAACACCGCCAACTGCTGGCGCGGCTTCAGCGCATCGACGTTCAGCGCGCACACCCGATCCCAGGCGGCATCGAGCGCATCGAACGCCGCCTCGACATCCTGCTCATCACTCACACCGCCAAACTAACGATGCCCACCGACAAGAACCGGCGACAGTAAAGCCCTGAAACCACAGTGACGCAAGGGATTTCGATATGCGTTTTCGGTATCTGTATTTCGTGGAACCGGACGGCCGGCGCCACGGCGAAACCGGTCACCACCGTCAGAACTAATCCGCTTCGCGCTTCGCCTGGACCTGTTTTTCGATCTCGCGCCAATTGCCCGGCTTGGGACGCGGCTTGCCGAAGCCACCCTTCGCGGCGCTCTGCAGGATGGCGTCGGCCTCGTCGATCTCCTTGATCATCTCCAGCGCGAACTCACGCTCGGCGGCGTAATACTTGGCCGCCCAGCGCAGCGCCAGCACCGAGTACGCCCACGCGGGTTCGGCCTCGGCTCCCTCGGCGTCCTCGACGGCCTTGCGGTGCCTGGCTTCGGCGTACGCCACATGCTCCTGCAGTAACTCCTTGAGCCGGCTCGGGTTACTGAGGTGCCCGAACGTAACCCGCAGCAGCACACTGTGTTTGAGCACCGGCGGGTCCACCGGCGCGTGAGTGGTCCACTCGGTCACGGCATCCATCCCGGCCGGGGTGATCTTGTACAGCCGGCGAGTGCGGGTGCCCTCGTCGCGTTCGACGCGTGAGGTCACCAGTCCCAGCGACTCCAGCTTCTTCAGCTCGGTGTAGATCTGGCTGTACGACGGGCTCCAGTAATACAGGTCGACACTCCAGTCGATCCACTTCTTGAGGTCATAGCCCGAAACCTCCTCTTCGTAGGACATCATGCCCAGCAGCGCCCAGCTGGTGGCGGCCAACGCCGCGTTGGTCAGCTTTTGGCTGGCAGGGTCCGTTTCGGAGTCCATGTCGCCAGGTTAACAACACCAACCCCTAGATTGGAGGACATGGACCGCTGGCTGGGACGCCCGTGAAGTTCGCCTTCCCCCTTCCGCACCTGCTGCGCCTCAAGGCGATCACGCAGCCCTGGGAGGCGGCCGTCACCGGAGGCGACCAGCGCCGCATGATGCAATGCGCCGACCGATGGGGCTACGACATGATCGCGGTGCCCGAGCATCTGGTCATCCCCACCGAGCATGTCGAGTTGTCCGGGCCGCACTATCTGCACTCGACGACCGCGCAGGCCTTCATCGCCGGTGCCACCGAGCGGGTGGCCATCAATTCCTGCGTCACCATCTTGCCGCTGCAGCACCCCATCGTGCTGGCCAAGGCCTTGGCCACCGCGGACTGGATGAGCGGGGGCCGGATGATGGTGACGTTCGGCGTGGGCTGGCTGGCCCGCGAGTTCGAGCTGCTCTCAGTGCCCTTCGGGGAGCGGGGCCGCATCGCCGACGAATACCTGGCCGCCATCGTCGAGCTGTGGACCAGCGACGCACCCCGATTCGAAGGCCGGTACGTGTCCTTCTCCGACATCGCCTTCGAGCCCAAACCCGTTCAGAAACCGCATCTTCCGATCTGGATCGGCGGCGACGCCGACGCCGCGCTGCGCCGGGCGGCCACGTTCGGGTCCGGTTGGTGGCCGTTCCTCACACCACCGGAGCAGATCGCCGAGAAGCTCGACTACATCAGGTCCCAACCCTCCTACGACGGCCGGGAATTCGAGGTGATGCACGGGCTGGGCACCAACCGGGTCGGCGAGGGACACGTCGCCCGCCGAGCGAGCGACCGGCCGGGCATGAGCGCCGGACACATCGTCGACCGGTTGAACTGGCTCGCCGAGCAGGGCGTGACCGTGACCGCGGTTCCCGTCCCTCCCGTGAGCGGCGTGGACGAATACCTCGACTACGCGCAGTGGGTCATCGAAGACATCAAGCCCCAGGTGTCCTAACGGATCTGCAATCCGCGCCGGCGCACCCAGTACACCGCGGCGATGCTGCCGGCGATCCACACGCTAATGGCGATGCCAAGGTGGACGAAGCTTTTGGTGTCGCGCCCGAACACCGGCCAGATCAACGCGGGCGCCTGCTGCCACAACACGCGATGTTCCACGCCGTTCATCGGGTCGGCCACGTAGTACAGCGCGTAGGGCAGCGTCAGGGCCAGCACCCAACTTCGGGTGCGGCGCAGATCGCCGCGCTGGCGCCAGCGCCGGATCAGCGGCTCGACACTGACCGGGTGCAGCACCGAGATGAAGTTGCCGACGCCTAACCAGGAGACGATGGGCACCGCGACGGTGGGGATCGTAATGCCCAGCCGCGCCGGCGTTTCCAGCCACAGCGTCAACACCACCGCCGCGGACAGGGTGGGCACGCCGACGATCGCGAGCAGGGCGAGGTTTTTGATCAACAGGATGCGCCAGAACGGCACGCCGGCGGACAACCCCCGCAGGATCCGGTAGTGGTCGGCGCCCAGGAAATTGGTGGTGGTGACGTCGGCGAGCACCCACGACGAGAAGTAGGTGCCCACCAGGATCACCCAATCGGGGTGCCGGCCCACCGGCGTCAGCGGCTGCACCAGCAACCAGCCGGCCGCGAAGACGACGTTGGCCACCACACCCATCAGCCAGGTGCGCGGCCGGGTGAACGACCACCGGATCTCGGCGATGACCGCCGGAATCAACGCCTTCTCGAAGTCCTTGGCGGCGCGCCGGGCCGCCGCGGGGCGCGGGGCCGACGCCCGCACCATGGCACTGAGAGAGGTGCGCAGCGCGGCGCTCACCCGCGGATGCGCCGGTGTCGCTGTGCCGCACGAGACGATCACCTGACGTGGCCCCCTTGCTCTCGGATCGGTCAACGGCTCGTCCGCAATGTACGCAGGGCAGGATAACGGCATGAACCGAAAGCGTGTCATCGTCGCCGGGCTCGGCGACGCCGGCGTCCTCGCGGCGATCCGGCTGTCGCGGCACGCCGACGTCGTCGGCATTTCGGCCAAGCCCGCGCTGGTGAGCGGCCAGGAGCTCGGCGTCCGGCTCTCGCGTCCACACGACTGGGCCCGCGATTACTGGATCCCGTTCGACCGGTTCCGCCGTCTCGACGGCGTCCGCACCGTGCAGGCCACGCTGACCGGCGTCGACCTGGACGCCCAAACCGTCTCCGGCCGAAGCGAAGACGGCGCGGCCGTCACCGAACCGTACGACGCGCTGATCATCTCGACCGGAGTCAGCAACGGCTTTTGGCGCCAGCCGACCCTGCAGTCGGCGGCCGAGATCGGCGCGGGACTGCGCGCCGCGCACGACAGGCTGGCCGCCGCCGGCTCGGTGGCCGTGGTGGGCGGCGGCGCGGCGGCCGTCAGCAGCGCCCTCAACATGGCGACCACGTGGCCGGACAAGCGCATCGACCTGTACTTCCCCGGCGAGTCCGCGCTGGCGGGACACCATCCGCGAATCTGGCATCGGCTGCGCCGCCGCCTCACCGAGCTGGGCGTCGGCCTGCACCCGGGCCACCGCGCGGTGGTGACCGACGGGTTCGCGGGCGAGGAACTGACCAGCGAGCCGGTCCACTTCAGCACCGGGCAGCCCCCGGCCCGGGCCGACGCCGTGCTGTGGGCGATCGGACGGGTGCGGCCCAACACCGGTTGGCTGCCGGCCGAGCTGCTCGACGAGCGCGGGTTCGTGCGCGTCACCCCCGAACTGCGGGTGCCCGGCCACCGGGGCGTGTTCGCGGTCGGCGACGTCGCGGCGACGGATCCGCTGCGCAGCTCCGCCCGAAACCGGGGCGATGCCCTGGTGGCACGCAACGTCCTCGCCGACCTCGCCGGCCGGCCGTTGCGGCCCTACCGGGCGCCGGCGCGGCGCTGGGGCTCGCTGGTAGGTATCCAGCCCAACGGGCTGGAGGTCTTCCTGCCCACCGGCCAGTCCTTCCGCTTCCCGTCCTGGTCGGTCGAGCGCGTGGTGATGCCCTGGATCGTGCGTTGGGGCATGTATCGGGGGGTGCGCCAGAACAACCCGCTGGGGTGAGGCGTCAGGTGCAGTTGAACAGCAGCATGAGCCCGTAATCCATGTGGATCTGTTGATGGCAGTGCAGTAGCGAAAGGCCGGGTTGGTCGGCGACGAAATCGATCTCCATGCTCTGGTAGCCGCCGAGCATGGCGACGTCCTTGCGGACACCGGCCGTCGCTGTCCCGGCGAACCGGGTGATTTCGAACGTGTGCCGGTGCAGGTGCATGGGGTGCAGGTCGTCGCTGGCGTTGCGGAACCGCAGCCGGTGACGCTTGCCGCGCTCGATGTCCAGCACGGGCTTGTTGGTGTCCATCGCGAAGGGCACACCGTTAATCGTCCAGACGTTGAAACCGTTGTCGGCGGCGTTGCGTTTCTCGATCAACATGTCGATGGTGCGATCGGGCGGTGGCAGGTCCGCCCGCTGCGATGCGCCGAACACCCGGTAATCCCACGTGAAGGGCGGGGGCGCCGCCCAGTGCGGATCCCCACCGCGCCCGGCATATTCGACGACCACGCCCATTCCGTGGCCGCGGTCGTCGTCGGACAGATCGCCCAGCACCCAGACGCCCGGATTGGTCATGCCGACCATCGCCGAGATCCGTTCGCCCGCGCCCAGCCACAACACCGGCACGGCGGCCCGCGTCGGTACCGGGTTGCCGTCCAGCGCGACGATGGTGAAAGTGTGGCCGGGCAGGGCCAAACTGCGGGTCTCGGTGGCGCTTCCGTTGAGAACGTGAAGCATGACCCGCTGACCGGTTCGCACCCGGATGGGCTCGCCGTGGCCCAGCATGCGCCCGTTGATCGCGAAGGCCCCGTACCCGACCTCGTTGCCGGGTGACTCGCCGCGCTCCAGCGCGGCGGCCATCGCCGACTCGCCCCTGTCCTTCAGGTCTTGATCCTGCGCACCGGCCAGAAAATCGCTGGGCATGTCGCCACCGCGGCTGAAGGCGGGGTCAAACTCCTTGAGCGTCAGAAAGATTTCCTGATCGTATGCACCGGTGTCGTGCGGGGGCTCGATGTAGACCGGGCCCACCAGGCCGCTGTACTGGCCACGCGACAGATCGGCGCGCGGCACGACGTGGGTGTGATAGAAGCGCAAGCCCGCCGGGCCGGGAACGAAGGAAATCCTGCGCATGCCGTGCGCGGGTATGTCGGGGGTGCCCTCCTCGGCGGCGCCGTCGACGTCGACGCCGACGTGCTGGCCGTGCCAGTGCAGCTGCTCCGGCGAGTCGGTGTCGTTGAAGACGTCGACCCAGGTTCGCCGGCCCTCCTTGAACCGCAACAGCGGACCGGGAAATTGACCGTTGTAGGTCAGGGTCGACACGGTCCGGTCCGGGGCCAACTCGACCTTCCCCGAGCCGATCCGCAGCGTGTAATCGGCTTTGCCGCCGGGTGGACCGCCGGGCGAAGGGTGCGAACACGCGCCACCGGCGCTTCCCGCGGCGGCCGTCAGCGCGACGCCGGCCCATTTGCCGAACTGACGCCGGTTGAGCACCATCGTCAGCGCCCGACCGCACCGACGCCGATGCCGGGCACGAAGAAGTCGATGCGGCGGCTCAATTCGCCTGCCACACGACGAAATTGCGGATAGCCGGCGCCGCCGGCAGACGGATCGGGCAGGCTCCAGTGCGTCGTGGTGGCCAGATCGTGGTCGCGCGCGTATTCGCGCACCTTGTCACACAGCGTGATCACGTAGTCGAAGCGGCGTCGGGACACCGTGGCCAGGGATTGGGGCCGGGTGCCGCTGAGGTCGATGCCGTATTCGTCGCGCATGACCCGGATGGCGTTGACGTGGAGCGCGGGTTTCGGATAACTACCCGCGCTTGCCGTTCGAATGCGCCCCTGGCCGCGTTTCTCGAGGAGTGCAGCGGCCATGGGCGAGCGCGCGCTGTTTCCGGTGCACAAAAACAACACGGTGCGCGGTGCCGCCCTGGGGGCGGCCCCGGGCGCCAACGCCGGATGCAAAGCGGCGGCCGCCTCACGAAATGCCTTGGCGCAGTTCGTCGAATTCAACCAGTAATAGGTGTCGCGCCCATCAAAACTGCTGCGTCGCGCATCGACGAGTCCGGCCGAACGCAACAACCGCAAGTGATACGAGACCAGGTTCTGCGGCTCGCCGACCGCGGCAGCCAATTCCCGCACCCGGTGGTCTCCGGAGGCCAGCTCGGTCAGCAGCGCCCACCGCAGGGGGTGCCCCGCCATCCGCATCAGCGGCGGAACGTCCGCTCGATCGACCGCCGCCATACTTCGGCACGATACATCAAATCAATTTGATAGGTTAGGCGCTACGCGAGGCGACGCAGGCGTGCCCATTTCTCCGACTTCGAGGAGACCCAGTGTCCGGAAGCATCCCGACGAGCACCCCGGCCGGCAACGACGAATTGCGCCGCAGCCTCGGCGTTTTCGACGCGGTGGTGATCGGGCTGGGATCGATGATCGGTGCGGGGATCTTCGCGGCCCTGGGCCCCGCGGCGCGCGCCGCCGGCTCGGGACTGCTGCTGGGCCTGGCGCTGGCGGCGGTAGTGGCCTACTGCAACGCCACGTCGTCGGCGCGGCTGGCGGCGCGCTACCCCGCGTCCGGCGGCACCTATCTCTACGGCCGAAAACGCCTGGGGGACTTCTGGGGATACCTGGCCGGTTGGGGATTCGTCGTCGGCAAGACCGCGTCGTGTGCGGCGATGGCCCTGACCATCGGCCTCTACGCCTGGCCGGCGCGGGCCCACGCGGTAGCCGTCGCGACGGTGGTGGCGCTGACGGCGGTCAATTACGCCGGGGTGCGCAAGTCGGCCTGGCTGACCCGCATCATCGTCGCGGTGGTGCTGGCGGTGCTGGTCGCCGTGATCGTCGCCGCGTTGACTTCCGGCGCGGCACGGCCCGAGCAGCTGCGGCTGAGCGGCGCCACCCTCGGCGGTGTGGTGCAGGCCGCCGGCCTGTTGTTCTTCGCCTTTGCCGGCTATGCGCGCATCGCCACCCTCGGCGAGGAGGTGCGCGACGCGGCGCGCACCATCCCGCGCGCGATACCGCTGGCGCTGACCATCACGCTGGCCGTCTATGCGCTGGTCGCGGTGGCCGCGCTGGGGGTGCTCGGCCCGGACCGGCTGGCGAATTCCGCCGCCCCGCTGGTCGAGACGGCCCGCGCGGCGGGAACGGGCTGGCTGGTTCCCGCCGTCCAGGCGGGAGCGGTGATCGCGGCGCTGGGCTCGCTGCTCGCGCTGATCCTCGGCGTCTCGCGCACCACGTTCGCGATGGCACGCGACCACCACCTGCCGCACACCCTGGCCGCGGTGCATCCGCGGTTCGGCGTCCCCCACCGCGCGGAATTGTTGATCGGCGTCATCGTGGCGGTCCTGGCCGCCACCGCCGACCTGCGCAACGCCATCGGATTTTCCTCGTTCGCCGTGCTGATCTACTACGCCGTC
>NZ_LZMG01000323.1:0-26856 GCF_001673615.1 Mycobacterium sp. 1245499.0 | reverse complement strand
ATTTTCCGACCGTCTCCGCCGCCTGGGGCCAGCTGACCAATGGACCGCTGCCGGACCAGACCGACTTGCGCGCCGCCCCCGCCAGGCGATGGAGTAGGCCAGCGCCGCAACGGTCATGACTTCGACGGCAAGGGGGAGCGCCCCGTGCATCAGCGAAACGCCGCCGCCCGCACCGGTTTCCTGCGCCGCACGCGCCAACAGTGACTCGGCGCTCAGCGCGACCGCCCGCATCGCGCGCCGCGGTCAGACATCGGCGATGTCACGGCGGTCAGGCATCGGGGCGCGAGACGTCACCTCGCCACGCGCCCGTCTCGCCCGGTTGGCTTTCGATGAACTTCTTGAAGCGCTCCAAATCACCGTGGACCCGGGCCTTGAGGATGCCGAGTTTGTCGGCGGCGTTCTCGAGGAAACCCTCGGGATCGACGTCCATCTGAGTGGTCACACGCGTCTTGTCGTCGTCCAGGCGATGGAAGGTGACGACGCCCGCGTGCTCGGGACCGCTGTCGGACTTCCACGCCACCCGCTCCTCGGGGTGCTGCTCGGTGATGGTGGCGTCGAACTCGCGCGAGATCGGTCCCACCTTGATGCGCCAATGTGTATGGGTGGCGTCGGTTTGCTGAACCTGCTCGACGCCTTCCATGAACTCCGGGAAGGACTCGAACTGGGTCCATTGGTTGTAGACGGTGCCGATCGGCTGGTTGACATCGATTGAGGCGGTAGTGGTGCTCACGGCTTCTCCCTGTTGTTCAAACGTATGGCTGTACTACCCGCGCCGGTTCGCCAGAAACGTCGGGGTTGCGTTCAGGCGTGCCGCAGCACCAGTAACTCGCCGGTCACCATTCCGTTGGCGAGTAGATCTCTGATGGTCAAACCGTGACGCTGGGCGAAGGGCCGGCAGGGCAGCGCTGCGACGAGCTGCAGTCGCAGATCAGTGATCTGGTCGAGGTCGCCTGCCAGGGAGCGCGGCACGCAACTCGGGTAGACCCTCGGATTCCGGATGCCCGTTCGACACACCAAGTGAGTATTATTCCGATATCCGCGAAAAGATGCTGCTGGTGCGGGCTACTTCGTCAGCGCAACGGCCGTGGGGTGGCCAGGGCCTGGCGGCGGAGATGTCGGCCCAGTCGGTGTCAAGCAGCTTCGGTGAGACCAAGCAGGAGTGACTAGCCGCGGCAGAACCGCTTTAGTCGCGGCGTTACCTACCATTCCGCGCCGTACCGGTGACCGGTTTGCACCGGTACCCGGCTATATGCCCCAGCGCAATGTCGAGCGTGATTTCGAGGGGACCGACGCTGCGCATGGTCCATTGCTCGTAGAGCGGTGAGGTTGTGCTGCGACCGTTAAGGACCGTTGCTGCAATCTTGATCTCGCACTCCTACCGTGGAAATACGAGATAACGCCTACTGGCGACCGCAATCCTGGGGGTTCATATGAAGACCGCAATCGCCGCGCTTGAGGCAATGGAGAAGGATGCGGACGACGCGAACGATCTTCTCTTGGCGGTCGCAGCAATGAACGCAGTTGCGCCCCTAGGGAGCACCGCTCTTGTCGACAAACCGCGCTGGCGCCTCACGGAAGAAGAGATCGTGGGCGCGTCGATGACGGTGATTTTGGTGTCCCTCATGGTGGTGATCAGCGTCGCCGTGGGCACGGCCTTGACAATGAGTTAGCGACCGAAGATTACTGATTTGGCCAACCCCCACATGGGGTGCGGCGCTTTCCAGCGGTTGCATTTGGGCGGCAACCCGCCATACCCGATTGCGCCGTATGCCCCGGGGTCTGGTTACGCGCTAGGGACACGACCCGGCCACTTCACCCATACAAGGGGGCAAGGGAAAGCACAAGCCGGACGAGTTCAGCTTGGCGGTGTGTGCCGGTCTTCTCGAAGACGTGTCGGAGGTGGGTCTTGACCGTCGTTACGGACACCGACAACTCCTCGGCGATCGGGTTCAAACCTTCGGCTCGTGTCACCATCAGCGCGATTTGGGCTTCGCTCTTTGTCAGACCATACAAGCGCCGTAAAAGCATCGCGGGAGGTTCGGTTTCTCGTTCGGGGTCGATGATCACGACGATCACTCGCCCGTACCGCGGGGAGCTAACGGTCCTCGGGTCGATCGGTAGTACGTGAACGATGTAAGGTCGCCGCCCGGAGGGCCTGGCGCAAATGAATGACCCACCCCAGATGTCTTGGGTGTGGAAATCGAGTGCAGCCGCGATGCCTTCTTGCAGCATCGCGTCGGCTCGTCGTGTTGCGGCTTCCAGGCGTCCCTTGCGGATCCGCAGTCCGTCGTCTGAGCGCAGCACGCGCTCGGCCGCAGGGTTGGTATAGATGGGCCTGCTTCCGGGCGCAAGGATGACGATAGCCTGTCTGGCATTCTCGCTGGCCCAGACGAGGTCGCCACCGCGATGGGCGATGTCGGAGACGTGCAGCTGCATCCGCAGGGCTTGTTCGAAGTGGGGCACCAAATGCCGCGCTAACGCCACATTTTCCGCGGTGTCGAACCGTTCCGACCGTCTGGGCGTCGCTAGGGCAAGACTCGTGGCGCTTGGAGAATCGCTAAGACGGACGAACATTCCATCCTCGAAACCGTTGGGGCGGGCCCAATCCGTTGCGAATTCGCACCGTTCATAGGGCCACATCAGTTCCGCGCCGGGGCGCACAACACCCACCGGGCCGCTCTGGACCGCCGACAGCACATGGTCGAGTCGGGCAAAGTGCTCGGCATAGCTCTTGGCTGCGTCGGCTGGAATCTCGGCGTGTTTGATGATGCGTGTGGCGCCGTCGCTGACCACTAACGCCGCGCTCACACCGCCCCCAAATGCGCGGCCGACATCAGCCATGGTCACGTCCCAGCGTTCGGGAGTGATGACCGCGGAGTAAACCCCCGAAACTATCCGCGAGAACTCATCGAGTGTGGCCATCTTCGGCGTCCCGGTACCACCGCTGATGCTGCATATGCCCGTCCTGTGATTGGTCCGCAAAGCCTAACGCAAATCTCCTCCGTTTGGATGAGGCATCTCCGCATCGCGGCAGCGCTAATTAGCAGGAGGGCCGGTACAGGAGTCGACCGGCCGCATCTGGAGGAGCGGGGATGAAGTGCCTGGTGACCGCTGATGAAGATCATCGTCACCGGCGGCAACAGAGGGGTCGGCCGGGCGACGGCTGCGGCGCTGGCCGCTACCGGTCACAGCGTGATAATCGCCTGCCGATCCCGGCCAACGCGGCACGAGCCAACATCGCGGCGGTCAGCACCGACCTGCCCGCCGGAATCTATCGGGCGCCTCAATTCAACCAGGGGGGAAAGCCCGAGGCGACCAAAGTGCGGGAGAAGGCGTGCGACCCGGTGATGGCCCGCCGATTGTGGGAAGTGTTGGCCGACTTGACCGGCTGTGATTGGCCGGCACCGCACCGGCGCAACGAAAGGCCGGCTGTCCCATGAAATTCTCACTCGCCCTGCCCAACTCAGTGCGCGTCAAGGCGCTCACGCAGCCCTGGGAACTCGGTGTGACCGGCGCTGATCAAACCGTCATGGCCAAACGCGTCGATGAACTCGGCTACGACATGATCGTCGTTCCCGAACACTTCATCGTCCCCAAATCACACGTCGAGCTATCCGGGCCACACTACTTTCACTCAACGGTGGCCCAGGCCTTCATCGCCGGCGCCACCCAACGCATTCGGGTCAATTCATTCGTCACCATCCTCCCGCTGCAGCATCCCGTCGTCATGGCCAAAGCGCTGTCAACCGCGGACTGGATGAGCAATGGCCGCATCACCGTTACCTTCGGAGTCGGTTGGGACGCAGAAGAATTCGACATACTCGGGGTGCCCTTCGGTGAACGTGGCCGGATAGCCGATGAATACCTCGCCGCCATCCTCGAACTGTGGACCAGCGAAGCGCCCAGCTTCGACGGCCACTACGTCTGCTTCAAAGACGTGGCGTTCGAACCGAAGCCGGTGCAAAAGCCACATCTGCCGGTCTGGATCGGCGGCGATGCAGAGGCGGTGCTCAAACGCGCCGCGCGTTTCGCCTCGGGTTGGTCGCCGTTCCTGACCAAACCCGAGGACATCCCCGCCAAACTCGACTTCATCAAATCCCAACCCACCTACGACGGCCGCGACTTCGAAGTGGTCTACGGCCTTGGCACCTCGCGCGTCGGCGAAGGCCACGTCGTCATCGACGATCCCACCCAGCGGCCCGGGATGAGCGCCCAGGAAATCATCGACCAGCTCGGCTGGTTCGCGGAACTGGGCGTGACGATGACCGGGCTCCCAGTCCCACCGGTCAGTGACGTCAACGCCTACCTCGACTACGCACAATGGGTCATCGAAGACATCAAACCGAAACTGCAATAGCCAACAGAAGGGGCTCACCGTGAAACGTCAGTCAGCGACCTCGTGCGGTGGTGCAAGCATGCGGCACCCGCGTCGAAAGAGGTACTAGTGACAAATTCTGCTGAATCGGTGATCCGTGAGTTCTTGGGCTGCTTTCCGCAGTCCGATGTGGATGAGCTGGTCGGTTACTTCAGCGACGACGCCGTCTACATCGATGGCCCGAGGGGCGTTCACCAAGGAATCGACAACATCCGAACCGAACTTCAATCCATCGTCGCGATGGTGCCGAGCACGAGGGTCGATATCAAGAGCCTCGCCACAGATAACGGCACCGTGTTGACCGAGCGAGTCGACAATTTCGAAGTCGACGGCAAGCGAATCGCCATGGAAGTTATGGGCGCTTTCGACGTTGACGCCGATGGTCGAATCGCACGTTGGCGCGACTACTACGACCTGCCGACCCTAGTAAAACAGGTGACCGCGGCAACCGCGTCGCCCGCCTGACTTTTCCAATCCGGAACGGCTCCGCTGCGCAAGAACCCGCAGCTGTTGAGCAACGAGCCGTCACCAGCTGAAGATAACGAAATACATTGTTGATCACTCTATTTCATCGCCAGGATCGGCCCCTTCCGTTTTTCAGCCATCCACGGTCAACGGCTCGGACATGGTGAACTGCGCTAGCGAGAACGCACTTTAATGGGAGGTCGAATGTCGACTGAAAATCTGCCGCCACGATTCGACTTCACTGATCCGGATCTTTACGCGAGCAGGCTGCCGGACACAGAACTAGCCGAACTGCGCAGAGCAGCGCCGATCTGGTGGAACGCTCAGCAGCTCGATAAGGGCGGGTTTGGCGATGGTGGCTATTGGGTCGTCACCAAGCACAAAGACGTCAGAGCGGTGTCGCTGCGCAACGACGTATTCTCGGCGGCGGAAAACTCTGTGCTGCCTCGTTACCGGGACGGGATATCGCGCCAACAGATCGAGCTCGCACGCCTGACCATGATCAACATGGACGAGCCCCAACACAGTCGGCTGCGTAAGATCATCTCCCGCGGATTCACACCGCGCGCCATCGAGCGACTGCGCGGCGGACTGAGCGAACGTGCAGAGCAGATCGCGAAGACAGCGGCCGCAGCAGGTTCGGGCGATTTTGTCACTCAGGTCGCGTCCGAGTTGCCGCTGCAGGCCATCGCGGAACTGCTGGGTGTGCCACAGGAAGACCGACAGAAGCTCTTCAATTGGAGCAACGAGCTGGTTGGCGAAGACGATCCCGAATTCGCCGATCGGGACGGGATGACGGCATCAGCCGAACTCATCAGGTATGCAATGGGTCTGGCCGCAGAGCGGGCCGTTCATCCTGCCGAGGATATCGTCACTGCATTGGTCGAAGCCAACGTTGACGGTCATAAGTTGTCTGGCGATGAGTTCGGCTTCTTCGTTGTCTTACTTGCTGTTGCGGGCACCGAGACCACTCGGAACTCGATCACCCAAGGGATGATGGCGTTCACTGATCACCCGGATCAGTGGCAGTTGTTCAAGGCGGATCGGCCGACAACGGCCGCCGATGAGATCATCAGGTGGGCCACTCCGATCACGTCCTTTCAGCGCACTGCGTTGCGGGACACCGAACTTGGCGGGGTGCAGATCAAGAAGGGCCAGCGGGTCGTGATGATGTACCGCTCCGCTAACTTCGACGAAGACGTTTTCCAGGATCCGTTCGCGTTCGACATTCTGCGAGATCCCAACCCGCACCTGGGTTTCGGTGGCACAGGTGCTCACTACTGTATCGGCGCCACCCTGGCCAGGATGACGATCGACTTGATGTTCGACGCCATCGCCGACCACATGCCCGACCTGCGACCGATCAGCGAACCCGAGCGGCTACGGTCTGCGTGGACCAACGGCATCAAGCACTGGCAGGTCGACTACGCCACCGACGCTGACAACATCCGTTGCGGAGGTGGTGCGTGACCGAAGCTGCCATCGGCATCGGCGGTGCGACTCTCGCCGATCGGAAGACTTGTCGCGCCGGGACGCCTTACGAACCCTGGACATCAACAATGACCTAGAACGCCGAGGAGAGGCCCGGTCAGGAACGCTCGGGGATCGCAATGCAGAATATTTGATTAACCTGCAGTACAACACGATCCAATATGGCGCACTTTAACTAGCAACTTGCCATATCTGATCCGCCACGTTAGTGAAGCACTGTTACAATAAAGGGTGCCTCGCCCAATCGACCGCGTGAAGCGTCAGGAATTGCTTGCCAGCGCCAGTGCCGTCCTCGCGCGGACAGGTCTGCTCGATACTTCGTTGCGGACGTTGGCCGCCGAGTTGGGTACCAGCGCGCGGATGCTGGTGTATTACTTTGGCAGCAAGGAGCAATTGATTCTTGAGGTACTCAACCGTCAGCAACGCGCTGCCATTCCTGACACTGACGAGGTAGAGCGTCCGAGTTCGCTGGTGGCACATCGGAAGTGGTGTTTTGAGGATTGGCATGCCTGCACCCGGGGCGAGCGCAGTGACACCTTGCGAATTGTCTTGCAAGTGTTCGGCGCGGCCTGCGGGCGCGACAGTCCATACCGGACCTACACCTGGGACACGTTGTCCCTGCTGACTCGCAATTCCCAGGCGCGCCTGGAAGCTCTGGGTATTCCGCCCTACATCGCTGAGACTCGTTCTCGGATCGCGCTGGCGGCCTTCCAGGGTTTCATCATCGAATACTTCACCGCTGATGACCCCGGCTACGTCGATGACACCTTCGCTCGGTTCGTCGATGAATTTCTGTTGGCTCCATGGAGCACCACCGACGGTCGACCACAGCGGAAAGGAATTGGCCGCTAACGACCAGATCGCAGACTTGGTGGGTCCTGCACGACCTGCCGATCGAGTCTCAAAGTCGATTGAAGACATCAGAGACTCATCATTTGTGGCCACGTAGAGGACCACGGTTGTTTGTGGTGCTCGCATTTCCAGATGGTGACGTCACGGGTGATAAGGGGCATGCCCAATCGCACTCCGAAGGTTGCCACCGGTACCACGGTCGTGAACCACTTCTGCAAGTCTGATGCGGTGCTGCCGACCCAAATGACGGTCTCGGCGCTATCGGGTGGGGCGCCGAAGTATCCGAAGCCGCGCTTGGGACTGTAAACCGCCGGAAGACCCGCCGTCGATCGCTGGTAGTCCAGCGCACTGGCCTGAGGGTAGCGCTCGGTGACAATGACTGCATTGCGCCGCTGCTGGGGCGGCAATTTTTGGTAAGCGCCGGCCACCGCCGCCGTCAGCTGCGACCAACCGAACTCGCCATAGGGCTGGCCTGCCACGCCGGCGGCGAAATCTGCCGCTGGAGTGAGTTGCGAAGCCGAGCGCCACGGGGTCGCCCACACGCCAAACGCGGCGATCGATACCAGGACGGTCGGCACGGTGGCGATAGGGATCCAGCGGCCGCGCAGCACTGTCAGTTCCACAGCGCCCGCGGCCATGACGGCCGAGTAGATGCCGGCGCCGTATTGGATGCGACCGCCCGTAGCCGCGAAGATCGTCACCACAAGGACAAACGCTAAACCCAAAAACCGGTACGGGCGCAGGCGGGGGGACCGCCACAGTCGCCAGACCCCGTACGCAAGCAGGACCCCACCGAGCACGCCGCACATTTGCACCGCGCGGGGAATGAAAGTCATTGAGCCGAACAACATGTGGGTCTGCCCACGTATTATTGCACCCATACCCAGTTGCGGCCAACCATGCCGAGCCTGCCAGATCACCATCGGGAGCGCCGATATCGCCACCGCTGTAGCAGCGCACCACAGCGCAGGGCGACGCAGCAAGGCCCTTGGCCCCACGCATCCCACGGCAAGCAGCATCGCGATCCAGAAGACCGGGACGAGCCACTTCACCTGCAACGCCACGAGCGTCACGAGACCGGCCACCAGCAGCAGACCGTCGCGGCGGGTCCGCACCCAGCGCACCATTAGCCATGACAGCACCGCCCACAGCCCGGTATCGACAATGTTCGTGCTGAGCGTCGTCGCCTCGCCCAATATGCCGGGGGCGGTGCTACTCCCTGTTGCGGCAAGAACCTGCGCGAGGCGGTCGCCGCCCAGTTCCCGCGCGGTGACGGCACTGAAAACCACGACCGTCAGCGCAGCGATTACCGCCGGGATGCGCAGTGCTGCAAAGAATCCTGGAAACAAACAATCCATACCGCGTGCAAGCAGTGGCGCCAACGGGCCCTGATCCGCATAGCTAAACGACAACCGCTTGCCCGCTGCAATGAAGTACAGCTCGTCGTAGTAGTAGCCATAGCGCATCGCAGACAACACCGCCACAATCCCGGCCGCCACAGCCACGGCCCCCACCGCACACGTTGCGAAGCGCGGGCACTCGCCGGACACTTCCTGAACTGTAAGCTCAGCCACGCGCATGACCGTAACACTTGCTTCACTAACAAGTGACGCGGCATCGAGACGTCATTCACTCCACCCGTCGCGCGCGTTCGCTCCTGGGAGCCCTTTACTCCAAAGTAGCTGCAGCACTACACGAAAACGACTTAGCAATGTTTACTGGTATCCCTGCATGTTCGATTGCGTAACGCGCCCCGGGAGTGCCCTTGTCATCCCGACCAGGAAATCTGCGTGGCGGGCGGTCTGTGTGATAAGGCCGAGATAGATGAAGCGCAGGCTCACTGCACTACGAGACTGTGGTCAGCGGTGTCGTCAAGGTCGTGGCGGGCGGCGATATCATCGGAGATCGCGCATGCAGCTTGGTATTCGGCCACAGCTTCGCCCAGAGTTTCGCGATCGCCGACGTGGAAGCTCGTGTCACCACCGACGGCTTGGCCGTTGCAATCGTCAGCCCGCCAGCCGGCCAGTGCGCGTTGAAACCAAATCCGTGCCGCTGCAGCGCATGCTTCACCAAGGAGAGCGGTGTCGTCAGCGACGGCACCAAGCGCATGCGAGCCTCAGCCTCGGATAGTCCGCTCACCGCGGCCACGAGCTGTGAGCGCTGGAGTGCAGGTGTCCTGCAGCAGTTGCCGTTCGGAGTCGGTGAATGGGCGGCCTGGAGTCAATGCGGCGGTCATCTCTGTCCTTCTTTCTGGGTATGTCTCGGTCCGGATGGGCCAGAGCTACGGAAGCGGGGGTTGGCGTGTGTTTCGTCAAGTGAAGTGGCCCCGTAGTCGTCACCAATTTTGGCTCCGGCTTCAGTTCAGGCCTGATGGTGGCCGGTGCCGTGTGGGGTTGGCGTTACGGTTGGTGAGTGCGTCACGCGATCTATGTGCCATTATTCGGTGCGTTAGCTGATCCACACGCGATGGCGGACATCGCTGTGGCGGCCGAGCAGTCTGGGTGGGATGGGCTGTTTGTGTGGGATCACGTTCTAAGTCCCATTGAAGGAAATTGGGAGATTGCAGATCCGTGGGTGGTTCTCGCTGCGGTGGCGGTGGTGACGGAACGTATCAGGTTGGGCCCCATGGTGACTCCGCTGCCGCGCCGGCGCGTGCTCAAGCTAGCTCGAGAGACCGTGACCTTGGATCGGCTGAGCGGAGGGCGACTGATCGTGGGCCTGGGTGCCGGCGGCGATGTCGGACGGGAGTATTCGGCTTTCGGAGAAGACCCCGGCGCACATCGGCTAAGCAGAGTGCTAAATGAGGGCACGGCCGTGCTGACGTCATTATGGTCAGGTGAGCGGGTCAACCACCGGGGATCGCTGGTAGCCGAGGGCGTAGAGGCGATTCCCGGTCCGGTTCAGCAGCCCCGGATTCCGCTGTGGTTTGGCACCGCCTGTACGACGGGCGGACCAGTCCAGCGGGCCGCCCGTTATGACGGCATCTTTCCACTCGGAGCCGATGCTGCGGGAGTCGCGCGGATCGCAGCAACCGTTGCACAGTTACGGGGCGGATGTGAGGGTTTCGACGTCGCCGTGGCCGTCCGGCCGGGCGACGACCTTGATGGGTTGGCTGCTGCGGGTGCGACTTGGGCAATGCATGCTTTTTGGCCGGGACATCGACCGGATCAGGTGTTGCGGGCCATCGATCGAGGAATACCTGAATGATCCACGCCGGTGGTGGCTGGGCTAGACCGATGCTGACCCGTTCCCCACGTTCGGTGATGATCTGGAACAGCAAATCTGCTCCGCGAGGGTCGATTTGGACGTAGCCGAGTTCATCGAGGAGCAGCAGATCGAGTCGACCGTAGCTGGCCACTACGCGGGAGGGGACTCGTTCGTCGGCGGCCTCGACGAGTCGTTGACCAGCTGCGCGCAGGTGACGTAGCGGGACCTTGCGTCCTTGCTCGCATGCAGCGAGTCCCGAACCAATGAGCAGATGGGTTTTGCCGGTTCCGCTGGCTCCGAGTAGGACAACGGGTTTCGCCCTCGTTGAGGTAGTTTCCTGAGGCCAGTGTCGCGAGTTGGGCAGGTTGGATCGTCTTTACGGCATCGACGTTGAATTCCGAGAGTCGTTGAAGGCGTGTGAACTTCGCATCGGTGATCCGTCGCGTGCGGCGACGTTCCGCACGGTCATCGACTTCAGCAGGACGGCAAGGGGTATTGACCTGCTTGTGTAACCAGCACCGCCGTCATCGATTGGGGGCCAACCTCATCCTCACCGAAATTCATGCATGCCGGGGACTGCACTGCTCTACTCGAAGGCCGGTACCGGTTCCTAGACCTGCGTGATGAAACGCGCCCTGGTTGCCAACCGGCTGAATGCTTGTCGGGCGGGGGGTTGTGTGATTCAGTTCGCCCATGAGCGAGGAATAGTCAAGACTTGTGGATCGGGGCTCAATGCGTCAGATCGGGATTCAGTCGTAGATGACGGCAAGTCCTTTGCGCTGGAGGTCGGCCAAACGGTTGCGCATGGCCTGAAGCTGTTCGGATGAATGGCCAACCCAGTCGGTAATCTCGCCAACTATCCTCACGGGCTCCCGGGTGCGGTAGGACCGGGTCGGATTCCCTGCAAGTTTTTTGTCCGTCACGTTCGGGTCGTCCTCGAGTTCGCCGTCGCATTCCACGATATAGATGCGACCCGGACCATCTCCTTGGGCTAGCTCGGCCCCCCACACCGCAGCATCCAACGTCCGCGTCACATAGACGTGGTTCATGATGCGGCCCTGCTCGAAGTTCGATTCGCGGCCTGGCATCAGCAGATCACCCACTGCGAGATCAGCTTTGGTGCCATGAAGCAGCGCATTTGACTCGTGCACTTCGAAAGGTAACGGCGCGCTTGCCACAACAACTCCTCGTCCGTTGCAATGCATAGTCGGACGATTGTGCAGCAGGTCAGGGGCCTTGCCGCAAGCCCCCCTCACGGCCGTATAGTGAGACTGGGAGCGACTCCGAGTTATCGTTGAGTGATCGTCCCGCCGGGCAAGTGGAAATATTTCAGGCGACCTCTGTACCCGCCGTGATGCCCTCGGCAGCGCCGGATCGGCCCGGGGTTCCACGCCGGCAGAATCACCGAGGAAAGCCGCTGCCGCTCAACAGGATCGGGTCGACACGGCGGTCGTTCGACCCGCGACGAAGCTAATTTTACCTCTGTGGTCGCCGTTCGCCCAGAAGCCCCGCTTCGGCGGCGAACGCTGAGCGCATCCGGATTACCTTGCGGTAGATGACGCGGTCAACGAGGGCCGGTGTGATTGCACGTGCCACAGTGCCCAGTTTCTGGATGGTCGGTGAGAGATCGAGTTCACGGCGGCGATCCACGATAGCCTTTGCAGCCTTTGTGGCCACTGCGCTGGCGGGTACACGCGTGATGTCGTTGTTGCGCTTGATCGAGAGGTCGATTTTGTGTTGGTTGCCGTCGGGCCCGAAAAACGTGCGCCCGGCGCCGTCATCGCTGTACATGTCACCGGGATTGATCGCCAGCACATCAACGCCGTGGGGGATCATTTCAAGTCGGAGCGCTTCGAAGAACCCATTCATGGCGTGCTTGCTGGTGGTGTAACCGAGGTACCCGGCCATCGGTAGGTGCCCGCTTCCCGATGTGACGTAAGCGATGAGGCCCTTGCGCGCAATCAGGTGATCGAGTGCGCGGTACGTGGGGTAGGCGGCGCCGAAAAAGTTGATTGCCATCGAGTCGCGGATCGGGGTGAAGCTGTGCAGTTCGTCGAGCCTGCCATAGGTTGCTGATCCGGCATTGAGGACGAGAACGTCAATGCCGCCGAAGCGCGACACGGTTTGCTCGACCATGCGGTCGCAGTCTGCTTCGTCGGTGACATCGCTGGGCACGCTCAAGGCTGTGCCACCGGCGACGGCGATCTGATCACGGACCGCCTCCAAGCGGGCCTGGTTTCGCGCCACCAAGACAACGTTGGCCCCCTGAGCGGCCAGCTCCACGGACAAAAACTGCCCCAAGCCTTGCGAAGCGCCCGTCACCACGACCACTTTGTCCCGCAGTTTCGTCGACTGACCCATGCCGAACTCCCCACTCAGCGCTATTCGACCGCGCTTCTTGATTGCCGTTCAAGAGCTTGTCAGAGTCTTGAAAGGGCGTCAAGATGCCTGGTATGCCGCGCAATCACCAGCACATCGATCGCGCCGCCAAAGCCGCCCGGATTTTGGATGCGGCCCAAGAACTGCTCTTGCGAGACGGCTACGACGCGACCACGATGGCCTCGATCGCGCGCGCCGCCGGCGTGGCCAGCAATGCCGTGTACTGGTATTTCCCCGGCAAAGACGACTTACTTGCCGCCGTCTTGGAGCGTCGGCTCGAGCAGGCGGCAACCCGAGCCGACGTTGACTCTGAACAGCCGCTCCTGGTGCGCGCGATGTCGGCGTTGGCCGAACTCGACGCGGTTTCCACACTCACATCTACGGTGCACGAACGTGCAAAACACTCACCAGCAGTGGCGTCGGTGCATCAAGCCTTCCACGACATCCTCAGTGAACGCGCGACCGAAGGATTGAAATCCGCCGGAATGTCTGACAATGATGCCCAGATGGCTGCCGCAGCTATCATCGCCGTGATCGAAGGGCTTCATCTGCACGAGCCCACTCGCGATACCGATGCGCGTAATCACCTTGTCGGATGGCTCATTCAACGGCTGATCGCGACAAAGGCCAGCCATTCCTAAATCGCGACCGAACCCATTGCAGTGCGCACGCTAGACTGCATATGTGTGAAATCGCAACCGGTCCAGTCATTTACAGCCACTCGCGCATGCGGGCAGTTTGGGACCACCCTGGCAACATCATTCACGATCAGGCGCGGGCACGCGCGGCAACACCCCATAACTGGTCTTGCGCTTGCCGAACGAGCCGTCGTGGCACTGGGTTTCGATTAGCCGACAATCGCGCGGCGCGGGCCCTGTACCACTGAGCCGGGTACACCATCACATCCCAACACCTGCACAAGCTCGCCAGATTGGGACCCTACGTTGCGGCTCGAAGAGGGCGCGTGCGGCACGTGCTAGCGATCGGGTACCAGAGCCCACACGGCCCACCGAACGAGGTGGTCGAAGCCTACAGCGACCCAGTCCTGGGCACACAGACTCGGCCCGCGCGCTGGCCCGGATCATCACGGCGCTCTCATCGGACGACCTCACGGCGGTTAGATACCACCTCGCTGCCCAACCGCACCGACGCTCATCGTCTGGGGCGCCGGCGACCACCTGTTCTCAGAACAAAATGGGCGTATCGACTCGCTTGCCTCATCCCGGCAACGGGTTGCTGTGCACACGATCGATGGCGCCCGAATGCACTTCCCCGACGACGCGCAGATCAATTCATTCCACTTCTGCGCCAGCACCGGGCTTCAGATCACAAATAGCAGCGCCAGCCATCGGTCCCCTTAGTAGGGGAGAGCGGAGCCAGCGCCACGTCAGCGTGTCAAGCAGCCGCAGATCAGTGATGCGGTCGAGGTGCGCGCCTACGGTATGTGTCGGTCGTGAGTATTGGCAAAACTCCGCAGAATTGGCGCTGCATGTGTAAAACTTCGCAACCGTAACTATGTCAAGCGGGGCGCTGTGACCGGCCACCTCGATGTTGTCGTCACCTGAGGTTCTGGACGAGTCGATTGCGGGGTCGGCTGCTTGGCCAAGTCGCGCCGAAGGGCGCCTAAGCGTGTTTGGCCGCAGGCGTGCGGGTCGGCTCGTCTCGTGTTGAGGTCTGGAGACTGCGAATGCAACCTGATGTCGTCGCCTCACCCGTGGCCGTTGGCGCCGGCAAGGCCAAGCGATTGACGTCTATCGATCTGCTTGATGCCGATGATTGCCGCGAGCTGGACGAGTGGGGCAACCGAGCGGCGCTGACGCAGGCACAGAGCACACCGGCATCCATTCCAGCGTTGTTCGCGGCGCAGCTGGCCGACGCGCATGAGGCGGTGGCGATCACGTGCGGGGGCCACTCGATGACCTACAGCGAGCTGGACGCAGCGTCTAATCGGTTGGCGCATCTGCTCGCCGAACGCGGCGCGGCCCCAGGCGAGCGTGTGGCGATACTGCTGCCACGCTGCGCCGAGGCCATCGTGGCAATCCTGGCGATCGTCAAGACCGGAGCGGCATACGTGCCGATGGATCCAGCACACCCCGACGCACGCATCGTGTTGGTCCTCGGTGACGCTAAGCCGATTGCCGTGATCACTACCGCGGATCTGCGGGGGCGGGTGGATGCGTTCAATGTGCCTGTCATCGACATCGACGACTCCGCCATCGACGACCGGTTCAGCGGCTCGTTGCCAGTCCCCACCGCGGACAACCTCGCCTACATCATCTACACCTCGGGAAGCACTGGCACGCCCAAGGGTGTGGCCGTCACTCACCGTAATGTGACCCGACTGCTCGAGACGCTCGACGCCGAAGTTGCGCGGGGGCAGGTTTGGACGCAATGTCATTCCCTGGCTTTTGATTACTCGGTCTGGGAAATCTGGGGTGCGCTTCTGTCCGGTGCCCGGCTGCTGATTGTGTCGGACGGTCTCGTTCGTTCATCTGAGGAATTTCACGCTCTGCTTGTCAGCGAACGAGTCAATATCTTGAGCCAGACCCCATCGGCGTTCCATGCGCTGCAAACGGCGGATGCGCTGCAGCGCGAGACGGGACAGCTGGAGCTCGAGACGGTGATCTTCGGCGGCGAAACGCTCGAACCGCAGCGCCTTGCCCCGTGGTTCCGCAGCCATCCGCAGTTACCGCGGATGGTCAACATGTACGGCATCACTGAGACGACAGTGCATGCCTCGTTCCGGCAGATCGGCGTCAATGACACCGATGAGACCGTCAGCCCGATCGGTGTGCCGCTAAAGCATCTGGCCTTCTTCGTGCTGGACAAATTGCTGCGACGGGTGTCGGCGGGTGGGATCGGCGAGCTGTATGTGGCCGGTGCTGGAGTCGCGGCGGGATATTGGACCCGGTCCGGGTTGACGGCCTCCCGGTTCGTCGCGTGCCCATTCGCTGCGCCGGGGGCGCCCGGACAACGTATGTACCGCACCGGCGATCTGGTGCGGTGGGGTGCTGACGGTCAACTGCAGTATGTGGGCCGTGCCGACGAGCAGGTCAAAATCCGCGGGTATCGCATCGAGCTGGGAGAAATCCGGGCTGCACTGGGCGATATCGATGGGGTGGATCATTCGGTGGTGATCGCCCGTGAGGACCGCCCCGGCGAGAAGCGCCTGGTCGGCTACATCACCGGAACTGCGGATCCGGTCAAAGTCCGCGCGCAACTAGAGGATCGCCTGCCGACCTATATGGTGCCGACCGCCGTCGTGGTGCTGGAGGCGCTGCCGCTGACGGTGAACGGCAAACTCGATACCCGGGCCTTACCGGCACCGGAGTACCTGGACGCCGATCGTTACCGAGCGCCGGCAGACGTGGTCGAGCAGATCCTGGCTGACATCTACGCCCAAGTCCTCGGTGTCGCGCGGGTGGGTGTGGATGACCCCTTCTTCGATCTGGGCGGGGACAGCGTCTTGTCGATGCAGGTAGTGAGTCGAGCGCGGGCGGCCGGCGTGCTGTTTCGCCAGCGCGATGTTTTCGTTGAGCAGACTGTGGCTCGGCTTGCCCAGGTGGCCGTCGTCGCAGATGGCGAAGCAACCGTGGTCGATCCGGGCATCGGTCCGGTGGTGGCCACCCCGATCATGTGCTGGCTACATGATTTTGACGGTCCGGTTGATCAGTACAACCAGACGGTGGTGGTGCAAGCTCCGGCAGGAGTGACCGAGGCCGACGCCGTCGTCTTGCTGCAAGCGCTGCTGGACCGTCACCCAATGTTACGGCTGCGCGCCGAGGACAGCGCTGAGGGCGATTGGTCGTTAGTTGTGCCCGAGGTGGGAGCCGTCGATGCCCGCGCCTGCTTGCAGTCGGTGGACGCGTTGTCGGATGAGGCGCTCGTGGCTGCGCGGTCACGGTTGAATCCTGCGGCGGGTGCGATGTTCACCGCGTTATGGGTGCCAAATACGGGCCAGCTGGCGCTGATGATTCACCACCTCTGTGTGGATGTGCCTTCGTGGCGAATCCTCTTCGAAGACTTGAACATTGCCTGGCTGCAGCATCGCAACGGACTGGAGGTGGAGTTGCCCTCGGGTGGAACCTCCTTCGCGCGATGGGGGTCGGTCCTAAACGAGCACGCGCGCAGCGCAGCGGTCGTGGAGCTGGCCGACGTATGGCGGCAATTGCTGGCGACCCCTGCCGCGTTGCCTGCGGTGCAACCGGGGGTCGATACCTACGCCACCGCGGGGCACCTGTTGGTAAGCCTGGACGCCGAGATCACGCGCCAGTTGATTGCCGAGGTATCGGCCGCGTTTCGCGCTGAGATGCAAGACATTCTATTGATCGCGTTCGGGTTGGCCTGGAATGAATTTCTAGGCGCCCGTGGTGCTCCGATAGGTATTGCTGTCAAAAGCCACGGACGTGCCGAACATCTGCGGGACGATGTTGATCTGTCACGCACGGTGGGGTGGTTCACCAGTAAGTTTCCGGTGGCGCTGACCGTGGGAGAACTGCCCTGGACGGATGTGGCAGCGGGCGGGGCTGCGCTCGGACCATTGATCAGGGCCACCCAGGAGCGGCTTCGAGCTCTTCCCGATGATCTGACCTATGGTCTGCTGCGCTACCTGAATCCCCAGATACGCGTGGATGGTTCGGAGCCGGCGATCGAATTCAACTACCTCGGACGTTTCGACGCCGATGTGGCCGGCCTCTCCGATGGTCTGTGGCAGATCGACCAGGATGCCATGTCCTCCACCGCCGCAGCCTCCGCGATCCCTACGCCGCTCGGGCACACCGTAGAGTTCAATGCCGCCCTCCTGAACACCGGCACCGGCACCGGGCAGCGCGTGACCGCAACATGGACATGGGCACCCTCTGCACTGAACCAGAACCAAATCGAGAGTGTGAACCAGTTGTGGGTCGAGGCACTAACCGGCATCTGCGCTCATGTGCGGCGAAGTGTCGATTCGACGTCCACAGTGGCTCTGACTTCAGCTGAGGCCGGCCGACAAGACCCAACAGGGTAGAGGCCCAGCCGTGTGGATCTCAGTGCTGGGGTTGTCGTTACTGATGGCGGTCCACCCCTTGCGCCTCGGGGTTACCCTTCTGATGATCTCCCGGCCACGGCCCGTGCAGAACTTGATCGCCTACTGGTTCGGCAGCGTAGGAGTGGGTTTACCCGCCCTCCTGGTTCCGCTGATGGTGCTGCACCGCACGCCGGCTTTTAGGTCTTATGCGATAGGTTCGAAGATCCCCGGTACCAACTGCAGCGCCCAGTACATTCAAATCGGTCTGGGTGTGCTCTCGCTATCGGCCGCCGCGTTTCTGGCAGTTCGCTTTGCGAAGCTTCAGCGCGTACACCTGCCGACGGCCGGCGGTAACGCGTCGCCATTGGTACTGGAATCGAGCACACCGAACGCAGTCTCCCGGCTGTTAGGCCTCGGACAGGCGACACCCGCGGAGGACAGATCTACGATCCGGCGACTACGCACCCGCGTCCACAAGGGGTGGGGGACCGGAGCCTTATGGGTCGCTTTAGTGACCGGTGTCGTAATGGCGCCATCACCCGACGTGGTTCTCACCGTGCTCGCGATCGTGGTGCCCTCGGGAGCACCGATCGGATCGCAGGTTGGCGCCGCGATCGCGTTCGTCGTCGGGATGTTTGCGGATGCCGAGATCATCCTTGTGAGCTATCTGATCAAACCAGCGAAAACTGAAGCGGTACTGAGGATGCTGCAAAACTGGGCCAGTGCTCAACGCCGGAAGCTCCTGGTAGCCACCCCCGCAGCGATTGGGGTCCTGCTGGTGGCGACGGGCATGGGAGTCGCCTGACCTACCACTGAAAGTCAGAGGTAACCAATGAAGTTCGCATTGGCCAGCTACGGCACTCGAGGCGATATCGAGCCTTCTGTTGTCATTGGCCGTGAATTGCAACGCAGAGGACATGACGTATGCATCGCAGTCCCACCCGACCTGGTTGACTTTGCGGAATCGGCTGGGCTTCCCGCGGTGTCCTACGGAGCGGAGACGCAGGCCTGGATGGACGCCTTCCGGAACTTCTCTACGACCCTCTTCAGCAGGTTCTGGCGAATTCGGGACATATCGCGCTGGGGGCTCGAAATTAAGGAGGTCACCAACCAGTCTTGGGCGCACATGAACAAGACACTGCAGTCACTTGCGGATGGAGCCGACCTAGTGCTCGCCGGACAGACCTATCAGGAGATCGCCGCCAATGTGGCGGAATACCAAGGTCTTCCGTTAGTCACCCTGCATCACGTCCCGATGCGTCCCAACGGACAGGTTGTGGCAATTTTGCCGCCACCGGCTTCTCGCTTCGCGGTGCAGGTGTTCGACTGGCTGACTTGGCGCCTGAGCAAAAAGCTCGAGGACGCGCAGCGCGCCGAACTCGGCCTGCCGAAGACAACGTCGTCGTCACCGCGACGGATCGCCGCATTGGGAGCTTTGGAAATTCAGGCCTATGACGAGGTTGCATTTCCGGGGCTGGCAGCTGAATGGACGAAATGGCAGCATGAACGGCCCTTCGTAGGCGCACTGACGATGAACTTGGCCACGAGCGCCGACGAGGAGGCCGCATCATGGATCTCTGAAGGGACACCGCCGATTTTCTTCGGTTTCGGTAGCATGCCGGTGGAATCTCCGGCCGACACGGTCGAGATGATCGGCGAGGCCTGCGCGCAGCTGGGAGAGCGGGCACTGATTTGCGCCGGATGGAACGACTTCGATGACGTCCCGCATTTTGATCACGTCAAGGTCGTAGCCGCCGTGAATTACGCGTCCATTTTTCCCACCTGTCGCGCGGCCGTTCACCACGGCGGCTCGGGTACCACGGCCGCAAGTCTGCGCGCCGGAATTCCGACGCTGATTCTTTCGGTGGACGGCAATCAGATCATCTGGGGAGCGCAGGTGAAGCGCCGCCTTAACGTAGGCACGCACCGCCGTCTGTCACTCACCACCCGGGACTCTCTCGTCGTAGACCTTCGGAAGATTTTGGCGCCCGAGTACGCAATCCGAGCTCGCGCACTTGCCGCCCGGATGACTACGCCGGCCCAAAGCGCTGCTAAGGCCGCAGATCTCGTCGAAAGTGCTGCCAGCAGGGCAGATACGAGTGGATGAGCGGTCGGGTGTCGCGCCAGAATCGAATCAGGCTGTTGCGGCGAGGAACGGAATGATGGAGGGCGTGGGACTAACGACGCCGAGGCTCTCGAGCGGGATGATTCATCAGATGGACTGGCGTACCTTACTGGTAACTCGCCATATTCAGTCTGTGCGTATTCCTACGTTCCAACGGGCGTAAGGCCCAGGGTCAATCGGTGGGTTCATCTGAGGGTTCGATCGTGGACCAGGGTGGGCGGTGACTGAAGGTAATCTGCCCCTCCGACGTAGACCGTGTCTCGGGCGGGTGCTGTGCTTAGGGCCTCCGTGGCGATCGCGGACGCGAATTCGTCGAGGGTGGGGAGTGGTCCGAATGCGCGGCGTGCCTCGACGGCGTCGGGGTCTCGCCGCTCAAGCAGTCGGACAATGATGGTTCCTTCGATCATGTCGCCGGAGACGACGCTCAGCGAAATCCGCCGCTGTGCGAGGTCTGGGCGCATGGCACGAAGAGCGTCCTCGCCGGCTCGCTTGCTTTCCGCGATCGGGATGTACTCGGCGGGCACCGGTTTGAGGCCGTGGAAGTGCGCTTGATGGCTGGTGACAAAGACGACGCGGCCGCCGGCGGGAATAATCGGCAAGGCCCGGGCCAGCATCTGCACCGGGGCGTCACAATTGATCCGCATCGCATAACCAGGGTCGGCGTCTCGCTCGAGTCCGCCCGAGGCGTTCAAGATCAGTGTGTCCAGGCGCCCGAACTCGTCACGCACGCACCGGATGACCTCAGCGCACGCGTCCGGGTCGCAAATATCGAGACGTAAACACGATGCAGAGCCTCCGGCCGCAGTGATGCTTTCGACGAGATTGGTTGCACGGCGCTCCTTTTCGCGGTAGGTGACGATCACGTGAGCTTTCGCGATGGCTAAGTGACGAGCCGTCGCGGCGCCCACACCGCGCGATCCACCAGTGATCAACACAATAGGCATGTACGTCAACGGGTAACTCCTACCTGGTTAGCGTCCGGTCCGGGGCCGGACATCACAGATGGTCGGTCATTCGACCAGGTCGTCAGCGGGGGGACGCAAGCCGTCGTTGGTAAAGGCGGGAAGCACCTTAGTGAAGGCGGGCATCAGCTCTGCCGGGTTCCCGTCCCAAGGGAGCGCAAGCAGCTGCGCGACGCTGCGTCGCCCGCCGAAGGCGCGCAGGGCCTCGAAATCCGAGATGCTCAGAGCGACGCGACCACGCGCCGCGCGCGGACCACCGAGTTGTACGGATCCAATTGTGGGAGTGCACAACCGGAGCACCGGCAGATCAGCTTGTCGAATGAACTGGTCACCCATCGTTGTCACGAAGCTCAGGGCCGCCTTGAACGCGGGGTCGCGAGTGCGAAAACCCGGCTCACCTAACGCACCGCGGATATCGTGCTCATGGGTCACAGTGTCGAAAACGAGCTGGCAAACCCCTGCATCAGATGCCAGATCCAGGTTCGCCGACACCGCGTCGAGCGATTGCCCCCACAGGTCGAGCAGGTCGCCGATGTCGTGTCCGTCCAGTCGCGCGACCTGCGCGTCAGCCCAGGGCCCGGTGCCCTTTTGCTCCAAGTTCAGCGAGATGATGTCCTGGGCGACACCCGTCAGGTGTGCAACCACCTGACGGGTGGTCCACCCGGGGCACGCAGGGACTACCAGGTCTGCAATGCCAGTACGGCCGCGGAGCAGCGCATCGACACGTTCGTAGATGAGACGGTATGCCGCCACCGCGACACGGATCGGCACTAGTTCGGGCACCTGCCCGCACGGCACGCTCAAAAGGTTCTTCCCCTCGCCGACGTCGGAACTCGGACTGGTGGAAGACGCTACACCAATATTAAGAAAATTAAGATTTCTGTGTGGTAACAGTAAGGGCCGGGTGCTTTAGCCACCGCCAAGCCACGGACGGATGGCGCAGCAGTGTGGGGAGTACGACGAGCGGATCGGCCCGCGCGTGCACTATGCCGCTGGAGCGGCTGCTGACTGATCAGGCCCCGCACGATGACGGGTCCAGCGTCGGTGCGACGGTCAGCGGGTGTCGCACACAGTAAGTACGTTCCACAGCCCGGAACGCCTTTAAGTTCGTGACGCCCGCGGTCATTGAATGTGATGCCCGAGCCAAGCACCAGGGGCGGAGTTTACTGACATAAGTCGCTTATCGGCACCGAATTATGGTCCTTGAAGGACTGGAATACGGTACTATGAGCCCATGCGAGTTATACCGGTTACTCAAGTCAAGGCGAAGATCAACGAGTACGTCGACGCGGTGCGCGACACTCGTGACCAGATCACTATCACCAAGAACGGGGCGCCCGCCGCGGTGCTGATCGGTGTCGACGAGTGGGAGTCCATTCAGGAGACATTGCACTGGCTAGCCCAACCGGGCGCGGCTGAGTCCGTGCAGCGGTCCGAGGCCGACATCGCCGCCGGCCGGACCTATGGCGAGGATGAGATCCGAGCTGAGTATCAGTTTCCGCGGCGGCCGCGCTGAGGTGGCCGGCTCCGACCCCACGTACACAACCCGATTCACGGCCACAGCCCGACGCGACCTCGATAGGTTGCCGCCGCGAATTCTGGGAGCAGTGATCGAATTCGCCTTCGGCGACCTAGCGCGCGAACCGCGCCGCGTCGGCAAGCCACTGCGGGGCGAGCTGGCCGGCTATCACAGTGCCCGCCGCGGCCCCTACCGACTCCTTTACCGCATCGACGATGACGCACAGACGATCTGGGTCCACCGCGCCGACCACCGCGGTGATGTTTATCGGCACCCGTAGAAGCGCCGTTGTGTCACTGTGACGAAATGATGGCCGCGTGGGATCTTGGCCGACTGTGACTAGGCAAATGCTGGTGGCCATCTCCCCCGACCGGGTAGCGCTAAATGCGTTCGGCTACTAAATCTGGCTATTCAGGTCTCGGCCGTGATGAAGGCCAGCGGTGTGGGGTCACGTGCTGCTGGTGTGTGGTCACGTCTGCTCCAGCAATTATTTTTGATTTGCGAGAAATTGTGTTACGGTGACCGTATGAGCGATGGCGGATATCAGTTCTGCGTACTCACGAGCGACGGTCTGTCGGTTGAGCAGGCGTTTGAGGTGTTCTCCTATCCAATGGGCGACATCACCGTGCGCCGAATCCCCGACACCGAACCGGTTTTCGGGGCAATGCATATGCTGCACGTGCACCGCAGCGCTGTGGACTGGACCCTGGTCGCGGAGTGGGCGGCGCTGGTTGAGGATCTGTTTCCGGGCCAGCCCCGGGTGCTGGCGCTTCCGTACTTGCCCAGTGCCCGCGGCGATAAGGACATCCCAAGCCCTGCGGTCGTCAACGCAACGCTGGCGGCCGGCACCGGCATCACCGACATCGTCACCGTGGACCCGCACAGCCCAGTTTGGCTGGCGGCAATGCGGGCGGCCGGTCCGGGGATCCGAGAGCATGTCTTGCCGCTGGCTGACATCGTTGCGGCCGCGTTGAGGGCGGACGATGACCGGGTGACGCACCTGGGCGTCATCAGCCCCGATAAAGGGGCGGTCGCGCGGGCCACCGAGGTCGCCACACTGCTCGGTGCGCCGGTGTATGTGGCCAGCAAGAACCGCGAGCCCAAGACCGGACGGCTGACCCATTACTCGTTCGACGTCGAGCTGGCGCCGGGCAACTATCTGGTGGTCGACGACATCTGCGATGGCGGCGGAACCTTCGCGCTACTGGCCGGCGCGGTACCCGACGGGGTAGTCCTCGACTTATGGGTTACCCACGGTGGCTTTACCAAGCCGAGCTACTCCGCTGAGGCCCGCGCGCCCTATCGCCGTATCTACACCACCGATTCGCTGGGCACTGCGGTGGCGGCCGCCCTGCACGACAACCAAATTCAGGTTATGGCCCTGCAGCCGTGGATCACGGACATCCTGGCCGGCCTCGGCGCTGAGCGGGCCGTGCGGCCCGTCGGTGTGGGCGAGAACCGATGACCGTCCCAACACAGCGACCCGCACACAGCTCTCGAAGGAACGCCGACATGAACGACGTCGTGAATCGTGTGGTGGACACCTTGCTGGCCACTGACGCTTACAAGCTCGACCACCGCCGGCAATACCCGCCGGGCACCGAGGTGGTGTTCTCCAACCTCACCGCGCGCGGCACCCGAATCCCCGGCGTAGAGGTGACTGTCTTCTTCGGGCTGCAAGCGTTGCTCACCCAGATCACCGAGCGCTGGGATGAGTTCTTCAGCCTCGACGAGGCAGCTTTGGATGCTGTGTTGGCCGAATACGACAACGTCGTCACATCCCTGTTGGGCGCCAACGACGTCGGGACCGAACACTTCCGCGTCCTGCACAGCATTGGGTATCTTCCCTTACGTATCAAAGCATTTCGGGAAGGGGCCCTGGTCCCGCTGCGGGTTCCCTACTTCACGGTCGAAAACACCGACCCCCGGGTGTTCTGGCTGACCAACTACCTCGAGACCGAGCTCTCCGCCGAGCTGTGGCAGCCGATCACCAGCGCCACCCTGGCCTGGCGCAACCGGATGCTGCTCGACGAACGCGCTCAGGAGTCCGGAGACCCCGCCGCCGTCGACTACCAAGGCCACGACTTCTCCTGCCGAGGGATGGCCGGCATGCGTGCGGCCGCGGCCAGCAGCGCCGGTCACCTGCTCAGCTTCCGCGGCACCGACACTTTGTCCGCGATCGGCTACATCAACCGCTACTACCCGGGCGACAACGGAATCGTCGCGGGATCGTGCCCAGCCACCGAGCACAGCGTCATGTGCGCCGGGGGCCGCGACGCTGAATTCGAGACTTTCGAACGACTCTTGGACCTCTACCCGTCCGGCACCCTGGCCATCGTGTCTGACACCTACGACTTGTGGCAGGTCTGCACCGACTTTCTACCCCGCCTCAAGGACAAGATCATGGCCCGCAACGGCAAGCTCGTCATCCGGCCTGATAGCGGGGATCCCGAGCTGATCCTGTGCGGGGACCCCAACGCCCCGGCGGGCAGCCCGGTATGGCGCGGGGTGGTGAACCTGCTCGCCGAGGAGTTCGGAACTACCGTAAACGACAAGGGCTATTGGGATCTCGACCCGCACGTGGGTGCGATCTATGGCGATTCGATCACCTACGAACGCGCCGACGCGATCACCGCGAACCTGATGCGGCAGGGATTCGCTTCCACCACCGTCGTATTCGGGTACGGCAGCTACACCTACCAGTACCAGACCCGCGACACGTTCAAGATGGCGATGAAGGCGACCTGGGTGCAGATCAACGGCCAAGGCCGCGACATCCAGAAGGATCCCGTCACCGACGACGGGACCAAAAAGTCGGCCACTGGTCGGCTGGCTGTGCGCCGCATGATGGACAGCCGCCCCTACCTGATTGAGCATGCCAACCCCGAGCAAGAAGCCACTCAGGCGCTGCTACTCACCTATGAAGATGGAAAACTGCTGCGGCAGAGTTCATTTGCGGATGTCCGCGATGAACTCGGCTACGAGACAGGGCTGTACCTGCGCCGCACCCGAGGCGCAGCCACCGGTCAGGAGGCACGATGACCTCATTGCGAGAAACCAACCTCACCTATCAGGACGGCGAGCACTCCCTCCACGGCACGTGGCTGTCGGTGGACGTGGTCGCGTTGACCCGCGACGCCGATGAGGTTCGGATTGCGCTCATCACCCGCGCCGGCCAGCCCCACCGCGGTGCGACCACACTGCCCGGAGGCCTGCTGGCCGCCTGGGATCAAGAGACCGTCGAGCAGGCCGCGCGGCGCATCGTCCGGGAAAAAGCCGGCACCGAGGTGTGCAGCGGGGTTGCCATCCTCGATGTGGTCAGCGACCCCGGCCGAGACGAACGAGGACACACCGTCTCCATTGTCGTCGCAGTCCGCATCCCCGCCGGCACTCCAGGCGCGGTGCGCGTCGACGATGTTCCCGACGACATGCCGTTCGGGCATTCCGCGATGGTGCGCACCGCGCTGGCCAAGATCAACACCGCGCTCTTCACCGACCCCGCACTGACCTACGCGCTGCTCGGTGACGCCACCACCATCACCGAGGTCATGGCGCTCACCCGGGCCTGCGATCCAAACGCCAGCGAAAGCACCATCGGATCCCGCCTGCGCCGCTGCGGCATGTACCAACCAGACCCCGACCGCAGCCGAAAACGCGAAACCGGGGCCGGCAGACCAGCTTTGGTCTTCACAAAGACCCACACCGGATAGCTGGTTGCTGTCCCGAGACATTCCAAACTGACGCTGAGCTGCGCGCCGCGTATCACCTCAAGTTCATCGCCGACGACGAAATCACAGGACTGACGGTAGCCGTCGAAATCGCTGCCCTTGATGCTGGTGATGCGCGAGGCGACCGCGGCGATCTGGTCCTCGCTTGCCTTAGGCATCGTGACGACCACTTTCAGTTCCGCGCCGTTCTCGAAATCGTTAATATAACCGGGATTAACGCTTTCGGCTCCAGGCATCTTCGCTATTTCGGCTTGAAGGTGGCGGGCCTCGGAGCTGCGATCCAGGGCAGCGCACACACCAGTCGCCGCCACCAGACACGCCAACGGCCGGCATGCATAACCACCACAGCCGGCGCCGCCTGATCAGCGTTAGCGCGGCGCTAACCGAACTGACCATCATCGGCGACGAGCGGAGCCCTTAGCGTCATCGATCCGGCGCTCGCGCCTCGCAGGGCAGGGGAGCGCAGTGTCGCCTCCCGCCGGCCCGCTTCCCACGTCGCATCGCCTCGTACTCGCCGCAGCAGCGAAGCGCGAGTGGGCTACCGACGCGCTCAGATCGGGCAGGCGCGTGCCAGCGCGGCCAACTCGTCGCCGAACTGGACAAACAAGATCCTTTGAAACCGCAACTGCCACCGTCGGCGAAGGCGGCAGGCCAGGTTAACCGCGAGTTCGGCGACGAGTTGGCCGCGCTGGCACGCGCCTGCCCGATCTGAGCGCGTCGGTAGCCCACTCGCGCTTCGCTG
>NZ_LZMG01000322.1:0-21787 GCF_001673615.1 Mycobacterium sp. 1245499.0 | reverse complement strand
CGGCGTCGTCTGGAACCTGCTGACCTGGCTCCTCGGTATCCCGTCGAGTTCGTCACATGCCCTGATCGGCGGCATCGTCGGCGCCACCATCGCCGCCGTCGGTGCGCACGGCGTGATCTGGAAGGGCGTGATCTCCAAGGCGATCATCCCAGCCGTCGTCTCGGCGATCCTGGCCATCGTGGTCGGCGCGGTCGCGACCTGGCTGGTCTACCGGATCACCCGGGGCGTCCCGCAGGCCCGCACCGAGGCGGGCTTCCGGCGCGGTCAGATCGGCTCGGCGTCGCTGGTCTCGCTGGCCCACGGCACCAACGACGCCCAGAAGACGATGGGCATCATCTTCCTGGCGCTGATCTCCTACGGCTCGGTCAGCAAGACGGCGTCGATGCCGCCGCTGTGGGTCATCGTGAGCTGCGCGGTGGCCATGGCGACCGGCACCTACCTCGGTGGCTGGCGCATCATCCGCACCCTGGGCAAGGGCCTGGTCGAGATCCAGTCGCCGCAGGGCATGGCGGCCGAGTCCTCTTCGGCCGCGGTGATTTTGCTCTCCGCCCACTTCGGCTACGCGCTGTCGACCACCCAGGTCTGCACCGGTTCGGTGCTGGGCAGCGGGCTGGGCAAGCCCGGCGGCGAGGTCCGGTGGGGCGTCGCCGCCCGGATGGGCGTCGCCTGGCTGGTGACGCTGCCGCTGGCCGGCCTGGTCGGCGCCCTGACCTACTGGATCGTGCACCTGATCGGCGGCTACCCCGGCGCGATCATCGGCTTCGCGCTGCTGGTCGCCGTCTCGGCCACCATCTACATCCGGTCGCGCAAGGTCAAGGTCGACCACAACAACGTCAACGCCGAATGGCGGGGCGACCTGACCAGCGGGCTCGACTCCGACGAGCAGCACCCGCCGTCGGACGCCGGACCCACGCTCGGCGGCACCGCTCCCCGGCACGACTCCGACGACCCTACGGTTAAGGCGAGCGCTTCATGAGTCACATCAGCGACTGGTTCAACTACCAAGCCAGCTTGAAGATCCTCGTCTTCGCCATGCTGGCGGGCGCCGCCCTGCCGGGGCTGTTCGCCCTCGGGATCCGGCTGCAGTCCGCCGGAGCCGGTGACGTCGACGGCGCCAGCAACGGCAGCGCGACGCAGCGCAACCCGGTGCTGACGGGGGTGGCGTGGGCCATCTACGCGCTGGTGATCGCGGTGATCGCGCTGGCGCTGGCCTACATCGCCCGTGACTTCATCGCACATCACACCGGCTATCCGTTCCTCGGAGCGAAACCCAAGTAGCATCGGTTAATGCCCACCGAGTTACCGAACCGGACACCGGGGGGAGCTGTATCAGCGTGAACGGATTCCTCAACTCCATCGTGTCCTGGCTGCGCGCGGGATACCCCGAAGGCGTTCCGGCGACCGACACCTTCCCGGTGCTCGCGCTGCTGGCCCGCCGGTTGTCCAACGACGAAGCCAAGGCCGTGGCCTGCGAGCTGGTTCGGCGCGGTGAGTTCGACGACGTCGACATCGGCGTGCTGATCACCCAGATCACCGACGAGCTGCCGTCGCCGGATGACGTTGAGCGCGTGCGGGTCCGGCTGGCGGCCCAGGGCTGGCCGTTCGACGAGGCCGGGGACCCGGCATAGTCGCACTGCGCGCACTGCACGTCCCGCCGGGCGCGGCAGCCTCGACGCTATTGCCCGCCCTGGAACGGGTGCTCGACGGGCGCGACCCCGCACTTCTCGCGCTGCCCGGGGCCGACGATCGCGAGTCGGCCGCGCTGCGGGCGGGCCTGCGCGTCGGGGAATCCATCGACGACGACGTGGCCGTGGTCGTGGCGACGTCGGGTACCACCGGAGTTCCCAAGGGCGCCTTGCTGACCGCCGCCGCGCTGACGGCCAGCGCCGCGGCCACCCACGACCGCCTCGGCGGCCCGGGCAGCTGGCTGCTCGCCCTGCCGCCACACCACATCGCCGGGGTGCAGGTCTTGGTGCGCAGCGCGCTCGCCGGCGCGGTACCGGTCGAGATGGATGTGTCGGCCGGGTTCGACGTCACCGAATTGCCTGGCGCGATAAGGAGATTGGGCTCGCGGCGGCGGTACACGTCGCTGGTCGCCGCGCAGCTGGCCAAGGCGCTGGGTGATCCGGCGGCCGCGGCCGCGCTCGCCGAGCTGGACGCGGTGCTGCTCGGCGGCGGTCCCGCTCCGCGACCCGTCCTCGACGCCGCGGCCGCGGCGGGCATCACCGTGGTCCGCACCTACGGGATGAGCGAGACCGCCGGCGGGTGCGTGTACGACGGCGTCCCGCTGGACGGGGTGCGGCTGCGCACGGTCGACGGCCGCATCGTCATCGGGGGCGCGACCCTGGCCAAGGGCTACCGCAACCCGGTCGACCCGGATCCGTTCGCCGAGCCGGGCTGGTTTCGCACCGATGACCTCGGCGCCGTCAGCGCTGCGGGCGTGCTGACCGTGCTGGGCCGCGCAGACGACGCGATCAGCACGGGCGGGCTGACCGTGCTGCCGCAGCCGGTCGAGGCGGCACTGTGTGCCCATCCGGCCGTGACCGACTGCGCGGTGTTCGGCGTGGCCGACGACCGGCTGGGGCAGCGGGTGGTCGCCGCGATCGTGGTGCGAGACGGATCCGCCGCGCCGGGCCTGGACGAGCTGCGCGCGCAGGTGACCCGCGCCCTGGACGCCACCGCCGCCCCGCGCGAGTTGCACGTCGTTGCCGCGCTGCCACGCCGCGGCATCGGCAAGGTCGACCGTGCGGCGTTGGTGCGCCGGTTCGCCGCGCCGAGCGATCAATAGGCTGTGCGTCCGTGAGGATCGCTCGACGGGAGGCAGCGCGCGAAGCGGTAGCGGTCACGGTCGGGGTGGTCCTGGTGGCGGCGGCGTTCGTGTTGCCGCGGCTGAACCTCGGGGTGCGGCCCCGCCTGGATGTCGGCGCCGAGAAGTTCGCCACCCACGCCGGATCCGCGCCGATCTTCGGCGACTGGCTGATCCACGCCGGCTGGGGAACCGCGCCGGCCATCGCCATCGCGATCGCCGTCGTGGCCTGGGGACCCATTGTGGCGCAACGCCTTTCGTGGCGGACGCTGACATTGGGCAGCTGGGCCACCGCGTGCGGCTGGGCGTTCGCGTTGGCGATGATCGACGGCTGGCAGCGCGGCTTCGCCGGGCGACTGACCACCCGGGACGAATACCTGTCACAGGTGCCGGGCATCACCGACATTCCCGCCACACTGCGCACGTTCGCCAGCCGGATCGTGGACTACCAGCCGAACTCGTGGACCACCCACGTGTCGGGGCATCCGCCCGGCGCGCTGCTGACGTTCGTCTGGCTGGACCGGCTCGGCCTACACGGCGGCGCCTGGGCCGGGCTGCTGTGCCTGCTGGCCGGCTCGAGCGCGGCGGCCGCGGTGGTGATCGCCGTGCGCGCGCTGGCCGACGAGCCCACCGCGCGGCGCGCCGCCCCGTTCGTCGCCCTGACGCCGGCGGCCATCTGGGTGGCCGTCTCCGCCGACGGATACTTCGCCGGGGTGGCGGCGTGGGGTATCGCGCTGCTGGCCGTGGCGGTGCACCGCCCGATCCGCTACCCCGCGCTGACGGCCGCGGGCGCGGGCCTGCTGTTGGGCTGGGGCGTGTTCTGCAACTACGGCCTGATGCTGATGGGGCTGCCGGCATTGGCGGTGCTGGCCTCGGCCCACCAGCCGGGTGGCCGCTGGGCGCACTGGCGCGCGGTCCTGCGGGCCTTGGGCCCGGCGGCGCTGGCCGCGATCGCGGTGGCGGTGGCGTTCGCCGTCGCGGGGTTCTTCTGGTTCGACGGCTATACGCTGGTGCAGCAACGCTATTGGCAGGGCATCGCCAAGGACCGGCCGTTCCAATATTGGAGCTGGGCCAACCTGGCGTGCGTGGTGTGCGCGATCGGGCTGGGCGGTGTCGCCGGAATCAGCCGGGTGTTCGACCGGGCCGCGATCCGCCGCCGCTGTGGCTTTCAGCTGCTGCTACTGGGTGTGCTGGCCGCCGTCGTCCTGGCCGACCTGAGCATGCTCAGCAAGGCCGAGGTGGAACGCATCTGGCTGCCGTTCACCGTCTGGCTGCCCGCGTCGGCCGCCCTGCTGCCGGTGCGATCACACCGGATCTGGTTGGCGCTCAATGCGATCGGAGCGCTGGCGCTCAACACGATCATCCTGACGCACTGGTAGCCCGCTAGAGGCCGGCCGCGCGGGTGACGCGCGCGAACCGGCTGCCGGGTGCGCAGGCCTCGCGCACCACCGCGACGTCGTCGACGACGTCCACGTCGGCCAGCGTCTGCACCGTCACCACGTCGATGCCGTTGTCGCGCAACGCCTTCAAGGTCAGCTCAGCGGTGTCGGGCACCGACATCGGCACCGTGCGCAGGCACTGCGCCATCGCCGGCTCCCCCACCCCCAGCACCCACCAGCCGCCGTCGTGGGCCGGCCCGAGCACGGCCGGCGCCTCGAGCAGCCGGCGCGCGCAGCCGCCCAGCAGATCGGCGCTCACCTGGGGGGTGTCCATCCCGATCTGCAACACCGGCAGCCCGTCGGCCGCGTCGGCGTGCGCGTTGGCGAGCCGGGCCGCGAAATCCTCGCCGCGCTGCGCGATCACGGTGAACGACGCCAGCCGCTGGCGGATCTCGGCGACGTTCGCGGCGCCGGCCAGGTCCCCGGTCAGCGCCACCACCCGGGCCGCCACCGGCGCGGCGGCCACGGCGTCGAGCGTGTCCAGCAGCGCGGCGGCGGCGATTTCGGCGGCGACCCGATCACCGACGGTCGCCGCAAGTCGCGTCTTGGCCCGGCCCGGCTCGGGCGCCTTGGCGACCACCAGCAGGGTCACCGGCAGGACGCTCACGAAATCACCTTCCAGAAGTCGAGGATCGCGGTGATGCTGCCCCGCAGCGAACCGCTGACCTTCGACTTGCCGCCCGTGCGTGGGCCGTAGCTGATGTCGAGTTCGACGACGCGCCAACCGGCGGCCGCCGCGCGCACCAGCAATTCCAGCGGGTAGCCGGATCGCCGGTCGGCGACGCCGAGCTGCAGCAGGGCATCGCGGCGGGCCACCCGCATCGGCGCGATGTCGTGCACGGGCAGGCCGTGGCGAGTGCGCAGTCGCCAGCTCATGACGACCGTGCCCACCCGGGCCACCCACGGCCAGTGCAGTCCGGGCACCGGGCGGCGCCGGCCGGTCACCAGGTCGGCGCCGCGCTGCAGCTCGGCGACCAGCCGGGGCAGCTCGCCGCCGTCCATCGAGCCGTCGGCGTCGATGACCGCCACGATCGGGGTGGTCGCGGCCAGCACGCCCGCGTGCACGGCCGAGCCGTATCCGGCCCGCGGTTCGGCGACGACGTGGGCGCCGTGCCGACTCGCGACCCCGGCGGTGTCGTCGGTGCTGTTGTTGTCGACCACCAACGCGCGGTAACCGGTGGGGAGGGAGGCCAGCACGGCCGGCAGCGACTCCTCCTCGTTGAGACAGGGCAGCACCACCGTGACCAGCCCGTCGGCGTCGGGCACGCTCAGAACCCGCGGTGGGGGTGCGGCTCCTGCGGGAACACCGGCTGCGAATGCGTCGGCGGCACGGTCTGCTGGGTGTGGGTCGGGGCCGGCGCCTGGGTGGTCACCTTGGTGCTCGGCGGGGCATACGTCGTCGTCGGTGGCGCGTGCGTGGTGCTCGGCGGCGAATACGTCGTCGTCGGAGGCGAATACGTCGTCGTTGGCGGCTCGTGCGTCGTGGTCGGCGGCGAATAGGTCGTCGTCGGAGGCGAATACGTCGTCGTCGGCGGCTCGTATGTGGTGGTCGGCGGCGAAAAAGTCGTCGTCGGAGGCGAGAAGGTCGTCGTCGGCGGCGTGTAGGGAGGGTTGTACGGCGGGTTGTAGGGCGGGTAATTCGGACCCCACCCCGGGATCGGGATGGGAATCGGAATGGGAACCGGCACAATGGGATTGGGGCGCGGCGCCCAACCGGGATCGGGATTGGGCACGACGCCGGGGTTGACCGGGGCCTCGGGAACCGGACCGGCCGGCACGCCGCCCCCCGACGGCGGCGCGACCTGTTGCGGAATCGGGTTGTTCGGGGCCGGGACGATGCCGCCCTGGAATCCGGCGTTGGGCGCATCGGCCGGGGGTGGCGGCAGCGGCGCCTGCTGCTGACTGGGCAGGATCGGCATGAACTTGCCCGGCGTGCCGTTCTGGACCCCCACCACCGGCTGGCGGCTGGCGGTGGGCTCGACGGCGACCGCGATCGCGGTGGCCAGGGAGGCCAGCCCGACGACCGCGAACGCCACGACGGCGTTGCCGATCACCAACGACCGCCGCGACAGCTTGGCCTCGGCCTCGTCGATGTCGCCGTACTCGTAGTCGTCGAGTTCGGGGTCGTACTCGTCGAATTCGCCCGGGTACTGCTCGCCGTCATCGGCCATCGAATAGGCCAGCTGGTGGTCTTCGGCGTTCGGATCGGCGAACTCCGCTGCCGGCACGACGGCCGTCTCGTCCCCGACGGGCCCGGCCGCGGGCGCCATCGCGGTGGCATCCCCGAACGCCGGGGCCATCGCCGTCTCGTCGCCGGTGAGCCCGACCGCCGGCGCCAGGGCCGTCGCGTCCCCCGCCGCGAGCGCCCCCGCCGCGAGCGCCGGAGCGGCGGCGATGGCCGCGCCGCGGGCCAGCGCAAAGGTGGGGTCCTCGGCGACCTGCACGCGCATGGTCGAGCCGTCGCGAAGCTCGTCGGCGACCCGGTGCAGCTCCGGCGAGGCGCCGAGCAGGTACACGTCTTGCGGGGCGTCCGGGTGGCCGCCGAGGTTCGCCATCATGGTGTGGAAGGCGGCCGTCGCATCGCCGCCGGGAGCGTCGGCCAGCTGCTGGGTGGCCAGCACCGTCGGCGGCGCGTCCGGGTCGCCGTCGCCGGAACCGACCATCGACAGCGTCGCCGTCGCGTCGTCCATCACCAGCGCCGCACCCGGCCGGCCGGCCGCGCGCATCAGGGCGGCCACCGCCTGCGACTCCGAGAGCACCGCCACGTTGTGGACGCCGGAATCCTCCAGCGCCCGCCGCAGCCGGTCGGCGGCCGGGTTGTCCGGCCAGCACACCCGGGTGCCGATCAGCCGGTGGTTCTCGTCGGCCAGCAGCCGGTTCGTGCCGACCACGGTCTCAGTCAGCGTCCCGATCGGGTTGTCAGCGAGGTCGACGACGGATTGATCGATCACCTCCCCCTGCGCGCCCGGCCCGACGAGCGCCAAGCGGGCGACGGGGCCGGTGACCGCGACCCCCAGAACGACGTCCATCCCGCTTCTCCTTCACCCCGGCTACCCCGCAACCAGCATGTCCCGGCATCACTACACTTGCGATACCGTTGATAATTCAGGCGACAAGCTTCGTCTACTAGCGCAGCGTAACCAGCTTTTCGAACGACAGGACGCCTCGCCGCGGAATCGTCTCCGCCCCGGCAGCCGGTCTGAGCCACTGCCACGGCATCCGAACGGAGAATATGTTCGCAAGCGAGCAGTGCACTCGGCTCGGCGGGGTGAGCCCCGGCCGAACACCCGAAACCGCGCCACGAATATCGGTCCTTGAATCCCTGGGGGCATGGTGAGCCAGAGCAGCGACGACACCCCTACCGGCCCGATCCGCGGTCAGGCCCAGCAAGCGCCGGCCACCCGGATCATCCGCCCACACGCCACAGGCGGCAGCGGGCCGGTGACCGCGGACCCGAAGCGCTACCGGCACGTCGCCAGCGACCTGGCCGCGGTGGCTTTGCTGGTCCTCGCGCTGTTCCTGCCGTGGAACCTTTACTTCGGCCTGGGCATCCCGGACAGCAGCGCGACGTGGGCGGCGGTGTTGATCGTGGTGACGGTGCTGGCCGTCGCCGCCGTCGCCCTGGCCGGTTCCTGGCGCTCGGCCGGCGCGCGGTTCAACCCGGCGCGGGCCGCCCGGCTTCGCCTGGCGCTCAACGTCCCCTACCTGCTGCTGGTGCTCGGCTTCGTGGTGTTCGACGCCTACGAGACCGTCCGTTTCGGCGGCACGGTCAACGTGCCGGGCGGCGTCGGTCCGGGGGCGTGGGCCGGGGTGGCCGGCGCGCTGTTGAGCGCCCAGGCGGTGCCGGCGGGCGCGCTCGCCGGACCGGTTCCGGCGGGCGACGAGTCCACCGGCTGGCACAAATCGGCGCGGGTGATCGGCGCGCTGTCCATGCTCGCGGCGGTGCTCAGCTTTGGTTTCAACCTGTACTGGCGGGTGCGGTACGCGCTGCAAAGCACCGGGGGCGCGCAGGAATTCGGCAAGCAGAACATCGCCGTGATCGTGACCGCGGTGGTGTACGGCGTGGTGGCGCTGGTCGCCGTCCTAGTCGCCTCCAGGTGGCTGCTGCGCAGCACCCGGGCGAGCCGGCTGACCACCATCGCGCTCGGCGCCTCGACGCTGGCCGCCGGGATCCTGGTGTGGTTCCTGCCCGCCGGTCGTGACCTCGACGCGTTCCACGGCATCGCGCAGAACACGTCGACCGCCGGAGTCGGGTTCGAGGGCTACCTGGCGTGGGCGGCCGGGGCGGCGCTGTTCGTGCCGCGGGCGCTGTTCGGGCACCGCAACGCCTCGCCGACGGAGGAATCCGCGTGGCGGGAAACGACCCGAAATGGCTTGCTGCTCATCGCCATCTGGTGCGTGGGGTCGATGGCGATGCGGATCACCGACCTGGTCGTCGGCGTGATCCTGAACTACCCGTTCTCGCGGTACGACAGCATCGTGCTGGCCGCGTTCGATCTGGTGACCGCGGTGCTGACGATCTGGCTGCGCCGCAGGCTGGCCACCCTGTCGGCGCGCATGGTCACCTCGCTGTGCGGACTGGTCGCCGCGCTCAGCGTCGCCCGCGTCATCGTGGGCGTCGAGCTGGCGCCGCGGTTCGCGGACTCACCGAATTCGCCTGCGCTGCATCCGGTCTACGGCAACAACCTGGCCCAGCAGATCACCAGCACCTTCGACGTGACGCTGTGCGGCCTGGCGCTGGGCATCCTGGCGGCGGCCATCGTCACCGGCCAGCTGAGCGGCCGGCGGCTGGCCCGCCGCGCCGCCCGCAGGCGCGCCGCCGCGGCGAACGCGGCGGCGCCGACCACCCGGGTCCCCGTCGCGCAGGGCGCCGGCCCGTCGGCCGCGGCGACCACCCGCATCCCCAGCGGCGGACCCGGCGCGGACCACGAACCGCCGACCACCGAGATACCCCCGCTGGCGGGCGGGCCCCGCATCTTCCGCGGCGACGACACCGGAACGCGGCAGATCGCCGCGCAGAAGCCGCAGATCTACCGCCCGCCGCAGGGTTAGCGCTCACCGAAGCGGGGCGAAGGCGAATTCGCGCAGCCCGTCCCCCGGCGCGACGGCCGCGCGGAAACCCAGCACCTCGGCGGCCCGGGACGGGTCGGCAACGATGTGGCGCACGTCGCCGCTGCGATACTGCCCGGTGATTACCGGGGACAGCGAGCCGCCGCGCGCGTCGCACAGCGCGCCGGCCACCTGAAGAATCGAAATGGGTTGTCCCGAGCACACATTGACCGCGGTGAAACCGTCGCGTGGCTGGGTGGCCGCCACGTTGGCGGCGGCCACGTCGTCGACGTGGACGAAGTCGCGCATCTGCCCGCCGTCCTCGAAAACCCTTGGCGGATCACCCTTTTCCAGCGCCGAGCGGAAGATCGCCGCCACCCCGGAGTAGGGGGTGTCGCGCGGCATGCCGGGGCCGTAGACGTTGTGGTAGCGCAGCGCCACCACCGAGCCGCCCGTGGCCTCGGCCCAGGCCAGGGCGTAATGCTCCTGAGCGGTCTTGCTGGCGGCGTACAGGCTGCGCGGCCGCAGGCAGGCATCCTCGTCGACCAGGCGCCAGCGCAGTTCCTCGCCGCCGATCGGGCAGCGGTGCTCGAAGGCCCCGGCGTCCAGGTCGGCCCGTCGCCGCGGCAGCGGATCCACGGGCCCGTGCCGCTCGCAGTCATAGCTGCCCTGCCCGTACACCACCATCGACGAGGCCAGCACCAGGCGGCGCACCCCGGCGGCGAACATCTGCGCCAACAGCACCGTGGTGGCCAGGTCGTTGTGCCCGCCGTAGGCGGGGGCGTCGGCGGCGTCCACGCCCGCACCCACCATCGCCGCCTGATGACACACCACGTCCACGCCCGCCAGCAGGCGGGCCAGCGCGTCGGCGTCGCGCACGTCGACGCGCTGACATCCGGGCGGCAGCACCGCATTCGGGCCGTGCGCGGCGGGCAGCAACGCGTCCAGGGCGACGACATCGTGTCCCGCCGCCCGCAGGGCGGCGTCGACCCGCGCACCGATGAAGCCGGCCGCCCCGGTCAGCAGCACCCTCACGGCAGCTCGATGGGCAGGGTGACGCCGGCGTGCGGCAGGCAGTGCGTGCAGCTGCGGTCGGCGGCGATGCGGGCGATGGCCCGGCGCACCAGCGTCTTGAACAGTTCGACGTTCTTCTCGAACTGGGCGAACACGTCGACGGCCTTCACGCCCTCGCCGGCGCTCACGCCGGCATCCAGGTCGGTCACCAAAGCGATTGCCGCATAGCACATTTCGAGCTCACGGGCGAGCACCGCCTCCGGGTAGCCGGTCATGTTGACCAGCGAGAAACCGGCCGAGGCGAACCAGCGGCTTTCGGCGCGCGTGGAAAAGCGCGGACCCTGGATCACCACCATGGTGCCGCCATCAATGACGCGCGGCACGTCGGGCAGGCCGGTCACCGCGTCGCGCAGCGCCGGGCAGTACGGGTCGGCGAAGTCGACGTGGATGCCGCCGGAGTCGAAATAGGTGTCGGCGCGGCCCCGGGTGCGGTCGACGAGTTGGTCGGGCACCACGACGGCGCCGGGGCCGAGTTCGGGTTTGAGGCTGCCGACCGCGCACGGCGCGAGCACCCGCCGCACGCCGAGCTTGCGCAGCGCCCACATGTTGGCGCGATACGGCACGGTGTGCGCGGAGAACTCGTGCTTGGCGCCGTGGCGGGGCAGGAAGGCCACCTCGTGGTCGCCCACGGCGCCGACGGTGACCGGCGCGCTCGGCGAACCGTAGGGAGTGTCGACGGTGACGTCGCGGGCGTCGGATCCGAAGAAGGTGTAGAAGCCGCTGCCACCGATGACTCCGAGCATCCGACCATTGTGGTGCATGACGCCTCGGGCGATCGCCGGTGCGGCCCGCCGACCGCGGGCCCACGTCCTGGCAGGATGTTCGTGTGGCCAATTTCGGGCAGTGGATTTCGGGCGCGCGGCCGCGGACGCTGCCCAACGCGGTGGCGCCGGTGGTCGCGGGCACCGGGGCGGCGGGATGGCTGGGATCGGCGGTGTGGTGGAAGGCGCTGCTGGCGCTGGCCGTCGCGCTCGCGCTGACCATCGGCGTCAACTACGCCAACGACTACTCGGACGGCATCCGCGGCACCGACGACGACCGGGCCGGCCCGGTGCGCCTGGTCGGCTCGCGGCTGGCGGCGCCGCGCGCGGTGCTGTCCGCCGCGGTCGCCAGCCTGACCGTCGGCGCGCTGGCCGGGCTCGCGCTCGCGCTATACAGCGCGCCGTGGCTGATCGCGGTCGGCGCGGCCTGCATCGCCGGGGCGTGGTTGTACACCGGCGGGTCGAAACCCTACGGCTACGCCGGTCTCGGCGAGGTCGCCGTGTTCCTGTTCTTCGGGCTCGTCGCCGTGCTGGGCACCCAGTTCACCCAGGCGCTGCGGGTGGACTGGGTGGGCCTGGTGCTGGCGGTGTCGGTCGGGGCGTTGTCCTCGTCGGTGCTGGTGGCCAACAACCTGCGGGACATCCCGACCGATGCCCGCGCGGGCAAGGTCACCTTGGCGGTGCGGCTGGGCGATGCGCGCACCCGGATCCTGTACCAGGCGCTGCTGGGGACCGCGGGGGTGTTGACCCTGGTGCTCATGCTGGCGACACCGTGGTGCGCCGTCGGATTGGTGGCCACCCCGCTGGCGCTGCGCGCGGCGGCCCCGGTGCGCTCGGGCCGGGGCGGCCCCGAGCTGATCCCGGTGCTGCGCGACACCGGGCTGGCGATGGTGGTGTGGGCGGTCGCGGTCGCGACGGCGCTGACGGTGACTACCTAACGACTACGTAAGGGCGACCCACAGTGCACGCAAAGACCTCCGAGCGCGGCGCTTCTGGGGTACCTTTGCGTCTGCTCGGCGACAGCGGAGGACCGCAATGAACAGGATTGCCGCGACCAGCGGGCCCACGAACATCGGCTTGCTCAGTGTGGGGTCATACCGCCCCGAGCGGGTGGTCACCAACGACGAGCTGTGCGAGAACATCGACTCCTCCGACGAGTGGATCTTCACCCGAACCGGAATCAAGACCCGCCGCTTCGCCCGGCGCGACGAGTCCGTCACGTCCATGGCGACCGCCGCCGGACAGGAGGCCATCGCCAGGGCGTCCCTCGAGCCGGCCGACATCGATTGCGTCATCGTCGCCACCAGCACCCATTTCACCCAGACCCCCGCGTGCGCGCCGGCGGTCGCGACCGCGCTGGGTGCGGGCGGCGTGCCCGCGTTCGACGTCTCGGCGGGGTGCGCGGGCTTCGGCTACGCGCTCGGGGTGGCCGCCGACATGGTGCGCGGCGGGACGGCCGCCAAGGTGCTGGTGCTCGGCTCGGAGAAGCTGTCCCCGACGGTGGACATGACGGACCGCAGCAACTGCTTCATCTTCGCCGACGGCGCGGCCGGAGTGGTGGTGGGCGAGACGCCCGACCAGGGCATCGGGCCCACCATCTGGGGCAGCGACGGTGCGCAGGCCACCGCCATCCGCCAGGACATCGAATGGATCGACTTCCTGGACAACCGCACCGGCGAGCGCCCATACCTGCGGCTGGAAGGCAGCGCGGTGTTCCGGTGGGCGGCGTTCGAGATGGGCAAGGTCGGTCGCCAGGCCATGGATGCGGCGGGGGTGCGGCCCGACGAGATCGACGTCTTCCTGCCGCATCAGGCCAACAGCCGGATCAACGAGGTGCTGGCCAAGAGCCTGGAGCTGCGCCCGGATGCGGTGGTGGCCAACGACATCGAGCACACCGGAAACACCTCGGCGGCGTCCATTCCGCTGGCGATGGCCGAACTGCTGAGCACCGGGGCGGCCAAGACCGGCGATCTGGCCCTGCTGCTCGGCTACGGCGCCGGCCTGAGCTACGCCGCGCAGGTGGTGCGGCTGCCGAACGGCTAGCCGCGCCCTGATTCTTGGTCGCCGGCCCCGTCGCCGGCGCCCCCGAGCGGGGCGTCCCCGTGCAGCCGGGCCTGCAGCAGGTCGCGCTCGCGGCGGCGTCGTTCCCCGGCGATCGCGAGCGCGGCGGTGGCGCGCCGGCGCAGCGGGGCGAACACCCAGATGCCCAACGGCATCGCGATGATCAGGGCGAACAGCACGGCCACCACGATCGGGAACTGGCTGATGCCCGCCACGCGGGCCACCCCATAGATGACGCCGGTGAGCGCGGCCGCCAGCAGCACCCGCGCCGCCATGTACGCCAACACGGGTCCGGCGACCCGGTTTCCGGCGGGCGGCACCGCGCCCTCGTTCGCGGCGGGGTCCGGCGCGGTCCCGGTGCTGTCGTCGCTAGCTTCTTGTGACACAAGCCGAGCCTACGGCGCGGGTATATTCGCCCGAAGGAGGTGTTGAGTGCTCTACCTGCTGCTCGTCGTGATTTTGGGGACGCTGATCTACGTCGGCTGGCGTGCGGCGCGATCGCAGGCCCACCGGCCGAAGACGCGCGTCATCGGGCCCGACGACGATCCGGATTTCCTGCGGCGGTTGGGTCACGGCGACAATCCGCGCTGAACCCGGTTAACCCAGCACTCCCGGGTTGTGCTGGTCGCCGGGGAACCCGTCGGCGACGATGGCCGCCAACTCGGTGAGCGCCTCGCGCGTCCCGCGCCGGAGCCGGTCCAGTTCGATCTCGGCCCCCTCTTCGAGGTGCGGGTCGAACGGCACCAGCTGAACCGCACGGCAGCGCCGGGAGAAGTGGTCGATCACCTTGTTCATGTCGACCTTGCCCGGGCGCGGCTTCACCCCGTTGATGACGGCGATGGAATTGCGGACCAGGTTCTCGTGGCCGTGGGCGTCCAACCAGTCCAGCGTCGCCGAGGCGCTGCGGGCGCCGTCGATGGACGCCGAGCTGACCACGATGAGCGCGTCCGCCTTCTGCAGCACCGAGCTCATCACCGAGTGCAGCAGCCCGGGTCCGCAGTCGGTCAGCACCAGGCCGTAGAACCGTTCCAGGATGTCCAGGATCCGCTCGTAGTCCTGCGCGCTGAACGCCTCCGAGACGGCGGGGTCGGTCTCGGACGCCAGCACCTCCAGGCCGCTCGGCCCCTTGGAGGTGTAGCGGCGCACGTCGCTGTAGCGCTCGATGGTTCCGGCGTCGTGCAGCAGCTGGCGCACTGTCGCGGCCGTCTCCAGCGGGATCTTCTGGCTCAGCGTCCCGCGGTCGGGGTTGGCGTCCACCGCCACCACCCGGTCGCCCCGGATGGAGGCGAAGGTGGCGCCCAGCGTCGCGGCGATCGTGGTCTTGCCGACGCCGCCCTTCAGCGACAGGAACGCCACCCGGTAGGAGCCCCGCAGGGGCCGGTTCACCTGCGCGACCAGGTTGTTGTACCGGGTGGCCCGGGGGCTCTCACCCAGGTTGATCAGCCCGCCGGACAGCTTGAACAGCAGCAGCCGCCACCCGTCGGACGGCGGCGGGGCGACCGGGCGCAGCAGCATGCCGGTGGACAGTTCCGGGTACGGCGTGTGCGGCAGGTGCTCCGGGCGCTGCGGCGCCCCCTGAATCTGGGTGGGCGGCGCGTCCGGGCCGGTGTAGTAGGCGCCGTACGCCGTGGGGTCGACGCGCGGGATGCCGGTCACCGGCGTGGAGTCCCAGGGCGGCATCCCGCCCGGCCGGGGCGCCGTGGGCGGCGCGGCGGGCTGACGTTCGGGGCCGGGGACGCGGCGTTCGGTGCGGAATCCGGCGAAGGCGCGGGTGGGGGCGTCACCGCCGGACTCGGCCTGCGGTTGGGCGGTCTCCTGCTGGCCTGCCGTCGACGGTGCCTGTGGGGGTAGCTGCGTGGTCGGTTGTTCGGGCGACCCCACGCCCGTCGTTGGATGCTCGGTCACTGCACTCCCCCTTGTTGTGCGTTTTTCCCGTTTTTTCCTATTCGGGCCGGTTGTACACCGTCACCCGACACCCGCATAAGAATGCAGGCCTACAGTGACCAGGTTAACGAAGAACAGATTGAAGACCATGGCCACGAACCCCGCCACATTGATCCAGGCGGCTTTCCTGTCCCGCCATCCCGCGGTCGACCTGGCGTGCAGGTAGGCGGCGTAAATGACCCAGGCGACGAAGGACACCGTCTCCTTGGGATCCCAGCCCCAATATCGGCCCCAGGCTTCTTCGGCCCAGATGGCCCCGAAGATGACGCCGAAGCCGAACACCGGAAAAGCGAAAATCGTCGTCCGATAGGCGATGCGGTCCAGCGTCTGGGCGTCCGGGAACCGCTGCACCAGCCGGCTCAGCGCGCTGTGCGTCCCGCGTTCAGGGTCCGCCACCGGCGACGTGCGCAGCAGGAACAGGATGCTGGCGATGCCGGCCACCAAAAACACCCCCGACCCCAGGCTGACCACCGACACGTGGATGGGCAGCCAGTAGGACTGCAGCGCGGGCATCACCGGCGCGGCGTTGGTGTAGAGCCAGCGACCGGACACCGTCAGCAGGATCAGCACCGGCAGCAGCAGGAAGACCCACAGCGGGCGGTATTGCGGGCGGCGCAGCACGACCGCCCCGGCGATCAACCCGCACAGGCAGGTCAGGTTGATGAACTCGTACATGTTGCCCCACGGCACCCGCAGGGTGGCCAGGCCACGCAGCACCAGGCAGGCCAGCAGCAGCCCGATGCCCAGGTACACCACGGCCAGCCCGGCCCGACCGACGCGCTCGTCGATCGGGCGCTGGATCGCCTCTTCGACCACCCCGGGGGCGGCGGAGTCGGCGCTGACGGCGCCGGCCAGCACCCGGGCGCGCTGATCGGCGCGGCGCCCGCCGGCTCGGGCCCCGACATAGGCCAGCTCGAAGGCCAGCAACAGCAGGGCGATCACCAAAGCCACCACCGCGGACGTGAACGCCCAGTCGGAGTAGCGCGCCAGCTCGATGTTGACGTGCACCGTATTCATTTGACGTCCACCTCAGAACTCCTTTTGGACGCTGCGGGTGTCGCGTCGTCGCCGGACGCGGTGGGCGTCGCGGCGCTTGCGGCGTCGGGGGCTTCCGGCCCGGTGCGGGGGTACCACCCGCTTGCGGGGAATAGCCGATCGGACAGTCGCTCGAATTCGTCGCCCCAACCGGAGTTGTCGGTGCGCGCCAGGCCACCCAGTTCGACGTTCACCGTACCGGGCGACCCGCCGGCGTCGGGCGTCAGACGGACCCACACCCGGCGGCGGCGCACCAGCAGCGACACCACCAGCCCGGCCATCATCGTGATGGCGAAGACGAGCACCCAGGTCTGGCCCGGGTCGTGCGAGACCTGCAGGTTGACGAACGGCACCGCCCCGTCGAAGCGGATCACCGTGCCCGCCGCCGGCCCGTGATCGATCCGGACCGACTGTCCCGCACGCAGATTGACCCGCTTCTCCTTGGTCAACCGGTGCTGCTCGATCAGGCGGGGGTCCAGGGTGAACAGCGACTGGGGCCGCCCGGTGTCCAGCCCGGTATCGCCGCGGTAGATGTCGACGGCCACCGCCGGGGCATCCAGGGCCGGGAAGCGCGACGACAGCAGCGTGCCGTCCAGCTGCTCGGTCGGCGCCAGCAGACCCTGGATGGCGATCTCGTGGTTGCGGCGTTCGGCGGCGTTGGGATAGCTGCCGGCGGGCGGGTCGATGCGCACCACGCCCGACGAGAGCAGGGTCTGCGGGTTGTCAGGCCGCCACTGCACGGTCGCCGAGCGGATCTGCCCGTCCGGGAAGGTGACGCTGAAGGTGGGCGCGTAGCCGTGCCCCTGCAGGTACACCCGGTCGCCGCCGAGCCGCAGCGGGTGGTTGACCTCCAGCTGGTAAGGGCGCCAGCGGTTGGTGCTCAGGTCGTCGCCGGACTGGTAGTCGATGTGCGCGGCGAACGAGGTGGCCTGCCCCGAGGGCAGGTAGTGCGCCGTGAAGTCGTCGACCCGGATGCACAGCGGGTGCAGCGAGGTGCCGTCGACGGTGTTGCCGGCCCGGAACGAGTCGAACGCGGCCGGCGAGGCCGAGCAGAAGCCGGGTCCGCCGTCGGCGATGACGATGACGTTGCCCTCGTAGCCGAACAGCTTGCCGACGGCCACCGCGACCAGCAGCCCCAGCAACGAGAAGTGGAAGACGATGTTGCCGAACTCGCGCAGGTAGCCCCTTTCGGCGGACACTTCCACTGTTTCTAAGACGGCGTCCGGGGCGGCCGCGTCGCCGGCCTCGCGGTGCCGGATGGCGGTGCGCCAGCCGCGCAGCCGCCCGGCCAGGGTGTTGGCCAGGGCGTTCAGCTCGTCGGCGCCGGCCTGGATCTGCCGGTGCGAGTACTTGGGCAGCCGGGACAGGTTGCGCGGGGCGGCCACCGGGGTGGACCGCAGGCTGCGGACGTGCTCGATCATCCGCGGGGTGAGGCAGCCGACCAAGGACACGAACAGCAGCACGTAGATGGCGGTGAACCAGAAGCTGGAGAAGACGTTGAAGGCCTGCAACCGATCCAGCCACGGGCCGATCACCGGGTGCGCCTTGAGGTAGTCGTCGACCTTGCCGGCGTTGAGGTTGCGCTGGGGCAGCAGTGCCCCCGGGATCGCGCCGAGGGCGAGCAGGAACAACAGCACCAGCGCGGTGCCCATCGAGGTCAGCGCGCGCCAGGTGTTGCGGCCCCAGGCCAGGAGGCGTCTCAAATCGGCAACCTGACGTCGGAGACCAACGCGTCGCGCAGCCAGGAGACGAAGTCGTTCCACACCCCGGTCACCAGCAGCGCGCCGACGGCGATCAGCAGGACACCGCCCAAGATCTGGATGGCCCGGGTGTGCCGGCGCAGCCAGCTCAGCCCGCCGACCGCGCCCGCCGAGCCGAATGCCAGCAGCACGAACGGGATGCCCAGCCCCAGGCAGTAGGCGATCACCAACACGATTCCGCGCGCCACGCTGGCGCCGTCGGTGGCCGAGGCCACGGTGATCACGCCGGCCAGCGTCGGGCCGAGGCAGGGCGTCCAGCCCAACGCGAACACCGCGCCCAGCAGCGGCGCGCCGGCAACCGTCGTCAGCTGCCGCGGGCTGAACCGGGCCTGGCGTTGCAAGGCCGGGATGAGGCCCACGAACACCAGGCCCATGACGATGGTCAGCACTCCCCCGGCCCGCTGCAGCACCAGTTGGTTGGTGATCAGCGTGGTCGTCATGCCGAGGACGGCGACGGTGCCGAGCACGAACACCGTGGTGAACCCGGCGACGAACAACGCCGCGGACCCCGCGACCCGCCAGCGGGCGCCCGGCGGCGCTTTGACGGCTCCTGCGGGCGGCTGTTCGTCGACGCCGACGACCGCGGCCAGGTAGGACAGATAGCCCGGCACCAGCGGCACCACGCACGGCGAGGCGAAGGACACCAGCCCGGCCAGCAGGCACACACCGAGGGCCACCAGAAGCGGTCCGGCGGCGGCGATCTGGGTGAGTCCGGTCATCGCTGCGCCGGCCCCGCCTTGGCCGGGGTGGGCGCATCCTCGCCGGCCAGCCGCTGCACCACCGGCCGCAGGTCGGTCGCCAGCAGTTCGCGCAGGAAGACCGCCGCGACGCGGTGCTGGCGGTCCAGCACCAGAGTGGACGGGATCACGGTGGTGGGGTATCTGCCGCCGAACGCGATCAGGGTGCGCATCGCCGGGTCATAGATGGACGGGAACGTCACCTGCCGGTCGTTGACGAAGTCCAGCGCGGCCTGCCGGTTGTTGTCCCGGACGTCGATGCCGAGAAAAGACACCCCGGCGCCGCGGGTGGCGTCATACACCTGCTGCAGCTGGGTGACCTCGGCGCGGCACGGCCCGCACCACTGCCCCCAGATGTTGATCACCACGACCCGGCCCGCGAAGATCGGGTCGTCCAGCGACAGCGTGTGCGCGGGATCGGCCAGATCGGGCCCGGACAGCGGTCCGGGGCGCCCGCGGCGCGACGGCGGGTCGTAGTAGATGTCGGTCTTGCCGCCGGGCGAGACGAATTCGAAGGTGCCGCCCTGCGCGACGGCGTCGTGCCCCGAGGAGCAGCCGCCGAGCAGGCCCGTCAGCAACACCCCGGCGATCACGAAACGTCGCGCGATCAAGACGCCGCCGGTTCGCTGTACTCGAGGTCGACCAGCCGGTCGCCGTCGTAGACCAGGGTGGTCACCGACGCGAGCCCGCACTGCCGCCGCCGCGGGTCGTGCCACAGCCGCTGGCCGGTCACGTGCAGCCGCAGCGTCCACACCGGGAGTTGGTGGCTGACGCACACCACCTCGTGGCCGGCCCCGCGGGCGCGGGCCTTGTCCACCGCCGTCTGCATCCGGGCCGCGATCTCAGCGTACGGCTCACCCCAGGACGGGCGGAACGGGTTGCGCAGCTGCCACCAGACCCGCGGGTCGCGCCAGGCGCCGTCGCCGGGGCTGACGCGGCGGCCTTCGAAGAAGTTCGCCGATTCGATCAAATCCGGGTCGGTGTCCACGGCCAGCCCGTGCTTGGCGGCGATGGGCGCGGCGGTCTCCTGGGCCCGTTGCAGCGGCGAGGCGATCACCGCGACGACGTCGCGGTGCGCCAGCGCATCGGCCACCGCGGCCGCCTGCGCGCGGCCGTTGTCGGAGAGGTGGAATCCGGGTAGGCGGCCATAGAGGATGCCGCTCGGGTTGTACACCTCACCGTGCCGCACGACGTGCACCCGGGTCTGCTCGGCCATCAGGACTTGCCCTCCTCGGCTTGCGCGGCGGCCCTGGTCGCGGCGGGCAGGGCGTGCGCGATGCGGTCGAACGCGGCGTCGTCCAGCGCGGTCGAGACGAACCAGGCCTCGAAGGCGCTGCACGGCGGGTATACGCCCGCGTCGAGCAGCGCGTGGAAGAACGGCGGATAGCGCCACGTCTGGGTGGCCCGCGCGGACGCGAAGTCCGTCACCGGCGTCTCGGAGAAGAACACGCTGAGCATGTTGCCGGCACGCGGAATCTGGTGTGCCACACCAGCATTCGTGAGCGCATCGGAGAACAGCCCGGCCAGGCGGTCGGCGTTGGCATCCAGCGTCGCGTAGGCGGCGGCGTCGGCGTTGCGCAGGGTGGCCAGCCCGGCGGCCATCGCCACCGGGTTACCCGAGAGCGTGCCGGCCTGATAGACCGGGCCCAGCGGGGCGAGGCGCTCCATCACCTCGGCGCGCCCGCCGAACGCGGCGGCCGGCAGCCCGCCGCTCATCACCTTGCCGAAGGTGAACAGGTCGGCGTCGACGGGATCGATTCCATACCAACCACTTCGGCTGACCCGGAAGCCGGTCATCACCTCGTCGACGATCAGCAACGCGCCGTGCTCGGCGGTGATCGCGCGCAGCGCCGCGTTGTAGCCGGGCGCGGGCGGGACCACACCCATGTTGCCGGGGCTGGCCTCGGTGATCACCGCCGCGATCTGGTCGCCGAAGCGGGCGAAGGTCTGCCGCACGGCGTCGATGTCGTTGTAGGGCAACACGATCGTGTCGGCCGCCGTCGCACCGGTGACTCCGGGCGAGGACGGCAGGCCCAGCGTCGCCACCCCGGAGCCCGCGTCGGCCAGCAACGCGTCGACGTGGCCGTGGTAGCAGCCGGAGAACTTGACCACCTTGGCCCGGCCGGTGAAGCCGCGGGCCAACCGCACCGCGCTCATGGTGGCCTCGGTGCCGGAGTTGACCAGCCGGATCCGTTCGACCGGTGCCACCCGCGCGATCATCTCGGCGGCCAGCTCACTCTCGGCCGGGGTGGGCGCCCCGAACGACAGGCCCGACGCGGCCGCCTTGGCCACGGCCTCGACGACGGCCGGGTGGGCGTGTCCCAGGATCATCGGCCCCCACGAGCAGACCAGGTCCACGTAACGGTTGCCGTCGGCGTCGGTCAGCAGGCAGCCGCGCGCCTCGGTGATGAACGGCGGCGTCCCGCCCACGGCGGTGAACGCGCGGACCGGCGAGTTCACCCCACCGGGAATGACGGCGCAGGCATCCTCGAACAACCGTTCCGACGCCGCCGTAGCCCGGCGGGCCCCGGTGGCGTGCGCGGTCGCCTGGTCACTGCTTCCCATGACGACCAGTGTCCCAGCCCGCGCGCGACAATCCACTACAGGGTGTAGCAGAACGTGCTATGGGAGGACGGCGCGGTCCCCGGTGGCCGGGTTAATCGGCGTCCTGCTCGCCGGCTTCCTGCGCCGCGATGAAGTTGCGGCGCGCGGCCTCGTGTTCTTTTTCCGCCGCACGCCGGTGCGCCTCGACATCGCCGAGCCGCTCGGCGACCGCGCGCTCTTCGACTTCGGCGGCGCGCTCGTGCGCGACACCGGCCTGGTAGTGACGCTGCACACCGCGCCGGTGTGCCGTCTGGTCGCGCTCGTGGGAGCGCTGCGCGTGCTCGGCGGCTCGCCGCACGTCGTCCTCGGTGATGGCCTTGCCCGCGGACAACTCCTCCCCCCTGCGCAGCAGCTCCTCGGCGCGCCGGGCGGCCTCGTTACCCGCTGCCTCTCCCATCAGACGACAGTAAACCCACTCCGTCGACGGGTGGGTTGTCCTGGCCCGGCGCCCCGAGTTGGATAGCGGTATGCGACTGCCGCGGGCTGCTTGACGACCAGGTGATGCGGATCACGGCGA
>NZ_LZMG01000321.1:0-14442 GCF_001673615.1 Mycobacterium sp. 1245499.0 | reverse complement strand
GGTGTTCTGCGGGGCATCGCTGACGAGTCACCCGCGGTGGCCCGGCTGCTGACCGAGTCGGACGTGCTGGTCGGGACCTCGGCGGGCTCGGCGGTCGCCGCGCAGCTGAGCAGCGGCCACACCCTGGCCGAGCTGTTCGACCGCCAGGTCGCCGAGTCGTCGGCCGAGATGGATTCGGGGGTCGACATCGAGGCGATCACCGAACTGTTCCTGACCGCCCTGGGGGAGCCGTACGAGGAATCGCTGGACAGGACCCGCCAACAGATGCAGCGGATCGGGGCCGTCGCGCTGGCGACCAAAACCGTTCCCGCGCCGGTGCGCCGGGACGTGATCGCGCACCGCCTGCCGTCGCACGACTGGCCGGACCGCGACTTGCGGCTCACCGCCATCGACGTCGCCACCGGCGAATTGACCGTGTTCGACCGCGACGCCGGTGTCGACCTGGTCGATGCGGTGGCGGCCAGCTGCGCGGTGCCCGGGGCGTGGCCGCCGGTGACGATCGGCGACCGCCACTACATGGATGGCGGGGTCGCCAGCTCGGTCAACCTCGTGGTGGCCGCCGACTGCGACACGGCGGTGGTGCTGGTGCCCTCCGGCGTCGACGCTCCCTCGCCGTTCGGTGCGGGGCCGGCCGCCGAGGTCTCGGCCTTCCCCGGCGCGGCCTTCGCCGTGTTCGCCGATGCCGATTCGCTGGCCGCGTTCGGGCCCAACGCCTTGGACCCGGACTGCCGCATTCCGTCGGCGGTGGCCGGACGCGAGCAGGGCCGCCGCGAAGCCGCCGCCATCGCCCGCTTCCTGGGCGCGTGAATGCGCTTGGCGCGCAAGGGTATTGAGACCGCTCAGTGCTCGGTCGTGGGCGGGGATTCCGGGTCGTCCTCGACGTCCAGCGCGTCGAGCGCCTCGTTCGCCAGCGCCCGCCCGGCTTCGATGACCTCCACCGCCCGGTGGAATTCCAAGGCCCGGCAGGTCGAGCGCGGGACCTCGATGAGTAGGTCGGGCGGGTAAACCGCCAGGGTGTGACGCGCCAGCGCCGCCTGGGCGATGTCGATGGTCCGGTTCATCACCTCGAAGCTGCCCAGCTTCGGCACGCCGAATCCGGCGCCGGGTAATTCGTCGACCTCGTGGTCGACGTCGTCGTCGGCCGCGGGCCGCTCGTCATCCGGGGCGTCCGCCCAGCCGTCGGCCTCCCCGCTCGGGCCGCCCAGTCTGCTCAGCACGGCCCGCGCCGTCGGCCGATCGAGCAGCGAACGGGCGGCGGCCGTGTCGAGCAGCGCGGAGGTGCTGCGCACCATGCGGGTCAACCACTCGACGGTGGCGCCGGGCTCCGGCTCGCGGTTGCCGATCGCCTCGCTGCCGGACAGGCTCACCGCGATGGTCAAATCGGCGTTGACCGCGGCGAGCGGGGCCATCGGCAGCGGATCCAGGATGCCGCCGTCGGCGAGCAGCCGCCCGTCGACCGCATGGGGGGCTATCACCCCGGGGATGGCGATGGACGCGCGGATCGCCTCGTCGAGGGGGCCGCGCTGAAACCACACCGACTTGCCCGCCAACAGGTCGGTCGCCACCGCGGTGTACGGGATGGGCAGGTCCTCGATGGCGACCGGGCCCAGGACGTCGCGCACCGCGTCCAAGATCTTGCCGGCCCGCATCACACCGGCCGCGCTGATGGACGGGTCCAGTAGCCGCAGGATGGTGCGCTGGGTCAGCGACTTCGCCCAGTCGGCGAACTCGTCGAGTCGCCCGGCCGCCTGCAGACCGCCGACCAGGGCGCCCATCGACGAGCCGGAGACGCCCACCACCTCGTAGCCGCGCGCCGCCAGGGCCTCGATCACCCCGATGTGCGCGTAGCCGCGGGCGCCGCCGCTGCCGAGCGCGAGTGCCACCCGGGTCGCTGCTGATCGACGCGGAACTTCGTCAGGCACCCCTCCATTTTGCGCGGGGGCGCGAGGTGACCGGGCGGCCAGGGCAGTTTTTTCAGCCGTGATCCCAATTACGCGGCGGCGCGCACCCCGGGCGCGGCGCTACCCGCATTCGTTGTTGGCGGCCGCCCGCGCGGCGACGATCACGGCCGCCTGCCGGGCCGGGGTCAGCTTCGACCAGGGCGCGTTCCAGCTGCCCGCGGTGCCCGTCGGTGACGCCTGCACCATCGACAGATAGGGCTCGAACAGCGACGCACCGGTCTTGGGCTGGGCGTCCATCCACTGCTGCGCGGCGTGACAGGCCTGGTAGTACTCCTCTTCGGTGGAGTCCGCGGGCACATCGACCCTGGTTGTCACGCCCGAGGGGGACAGGCCGACCGCACCCGGGGGCGCCGAACCGGGGCCCTTGGGGATGCCGGACGGCCGCGCCGACGAGGACGAGGGAGCACCGGTGTGCGCGCCGTGCGAGCACCCCGTGGCCGTCAGGGCCATGCCCACCACGAAGGTCGCCACCACCACCGCGCCCCATCGCCGGGACCGATCACCGCACCAGCGCACGGTCTCAATCTATGCAACACTTGCGGCCGTGATGGAGCGCTTCGGATTTTGCGAGTGTTGTCGGCCGTAACACGCCGCCGCTTGTCCTTTCCGTTTTCGCCCTGGAGCTCCCCTGATGTCTGTTCCCGTAGCCACTGAGGCTGCCGCGCGCCCCCGCACCCTTTCCGCCCCGTCCGCCGGTCCGACCCGGCTTCGCGTGCCCGATCTGCTCTACGCCACCGACCGGGCCGCCGACGATGTGCTCAGCGGGCGCTGCGATCACCTGCTGCCGCCGGGGGGCATACCGCAGTCGCGGCGCTGGTTCACCCGCATCCACGGCGACGAGGAGCTCGACGTCTGGCTGATCAGCTGGGTGCCCGGGCAGCCGACCGAACTGCACGACCACGGCGGGTCGCTGGGGGCGTTGACCGTTCTGTCCGGATCGCTCAACGAATATCGTTGGGACGGAAGGGCTTTGCGACGCCGTCGGCTCGACGCCGGCGATCAGGCCGGATTCCCGTTGGGCTGGGTGCACGACGTGGTCTGGGCGCCCCGCCCGGTGTCGGCGCCCGTCGCGCTGCCGAGCGCGGGGGTGCCGGGCGCCGCGCCGGTGCAGCCGACGCTGAGCGTGCACGCGTACTCGCCGCCCCTGACCGCGATGTCGTACTACGAGATCACCGACCGCAAGACGTTGCGCCGCGAACGTACCGAACTGACCGACCAGCCGGAAGGATCGCCATGAGCCGCATCGACGTCGTCCTGAGATCCGCCCGGCGCCGGTTTCGCCGGTTGCCCGCGGTGGAAGTGCCCGACGCGGTGCGCCGCGGCGCGGTGCTGGTCGACATCCGGCCGCAGGCCCAGCGGTTTCGTGAGGGCGAGGTGCCCGGGGCGCTGGTGATCGAACGCAACGTGCTGGAGTGGCGCTGCGATCCCACCAGCGAGGCCAGGCTGCCCGAGGCGGTCGGCGACGACGTCGAATGGGTGATCCTGTGCTCGGAGGGCTACACGTCCAGCCTGGCCGCGGCGGCGCTGCTGGACATCGGCCTGCACCGCGCCACCGACGTCATCGGGGGCTATCACGCGCTGGCCGGCGCCGGCGTGCTGAGCGAGCTGGCGGGGGGCCGGGTCGATCCGGTGTTCGCGGACACCGGCTCGGCCGCCCGCCGCTGGCTCTAGGTCGCCTCGTCAGTCGTTGCTTCGTTGAGGTGGTCGGCAACGGCGACCGTGCGTTGGGAACCTGCCAAAGCCGGGCCCACTAGTTAACTGCAACCCCGACGGGTGATTCGACGCCGGCCGGGGGAACGCATGCGGCCGCGGCGACGGCGGTCATTGCGAGGACGGCCGCAATCAGGATCTTCGCGGTTAGACGTGACATCAGGACTCCGTTCTTCGGCCCCCTGGCAGAACTCTAGATGGACCGCGGGCAAATTTCAATCGCGATTGAATTAATGCATCGTGCTGGGGGTGTTCCGTACGGAATCTTCGAGGTCACCGCCGCGTCGCCGGCGCTGGTTCGGTGGCTGTCCGGCAGGCACGGGACCGCATCTTCGCGCGCCGTGGCGGGTTATTGCGTCGCCAGGCCGAGCCCCAGCTCATCGGCGGGGGCGGTGAGGAACCGGTGCACTGCTGGCCCCACCAACCCGACCACCTCATCAACGCCGAGCGACGACAGTGGAGGCACACGCATGACGTACCGCAGCATTCCAGTGCCGACGAGGTTGGTCGCGGCCAGCATTGCGCGCAGACGCGCTTCATCGCCACCGCCCAGGGCGCTGGACACCGCCGTGAGCAGATAGTCGTGCAGGAAACCGCGAAATGCATCGTTGGCATCGCTGTTCGACGTCGCCGACTGCACCATCGACACCATGCTCGCGGCCGTATCAGGCTGCTCCCAGATGCCAAGGTAGGCCCGCACTATGCGGCAGCCTAAGTCGTCGTCTTGGCGAGCGATCTCAGTCGTTAGCAAATCAGAGGGCAGCACCAGCTTCATCGACTCGCGGAACAATGCCGCCTTCGAGCCGAAGAGATACAAAACCATCGAAGGGTCTACTCGCGCATCATCTGCAATCGTCCGCAGCGTTGTTTTGTCGTAGCCATGGGCGGCGAACTGCCGCTTGGCCGCGCCAAGCACCGCGTCGCGCGATACCGGCTCGCCTTGGCGTCTACCGCGCCGCTTCTGAACTTCCCCAGGCGGCGACACGCTGCGAACGATATCATTTCAACACTCGTTGAAAAGCGGGCCGGGGCGGGTCGATCCGGTGTCCGCGAACACCGGCTCGCCCGCCCGCCGCTGGCTCTGGGTCGTCTGGCCCTAGGCCGTCTCGTCCGAGTGCAGCAGCGGGCGCAGTTTCGCGGTTTTGTCCGGGGTCCAGCCGGGCGGTGACAGCACGGCGGCCCAGCCGTCGGCGACGTCGGCGACGTAGCGGTGGCCATGGCCGTCGGGGACATCCACCGCCACGGCCATATCGGCCGACACCTGGAGGAAGGTCACGACCGGAATCCAGCGCGTCTGCGGCAGCACGTCATAGCCGCGCGGTTCGTTCAGCCAGTCGGGCTTGCTGAACAACAGGTCGGGCGTCCACCAGGCGATGGGATCCGACGCGTGCTGCAGATACACCACCCGCGGGTGGTCCCACGGCGCGTCGGGACGCGTCAAATTCTTTGCGCGAGCGACGAATCGGACATACCTGCCGTCCTGGTAGATCGGCAACCACTCCGGCGACCCGCCGTCACGGGTCGACGTCAGATCGGTCCAGATGGTGTTCTTGAAGGTCGGCCCGCTGAACAACGCCCCGTCGGTGCGCGCCAGCACGTTGTTCAGGCTCAAGAACGGCGCCTCGCCGCCGAACGATCCCAGGCTCTCGCCGAACACCACGAGCTTGGGTCGCTGGGCTTCGGGCAGCTGGCGGATCAGCTTGTCGACGGCCTCGAACAGGGCCTGCCCGGCGTGCCGGGCGTTCTCCTTGTCCACCAGGAACGAGAGCCAGCTCGGCAGGAACGAGTACTGCATGCTCACGATCGCGGTGTTGCCGTTGTACATGTATTCCAGCGCCGAGGCTTCCGCCTCGTTGATCCAGCCGGTGCCGGTGGTGGTGCCCACCGCGACGACGGCGCGCCGCAGTCCGCCGGTGCGCGCCAACTCCTGTGCCGCGAGCTCGGCGGCGGCCGTGATGCCCTTCGACGAGTCCAGTCCGGCATAGGCGCGGATGGGCTCGATGGCCGGTGCTCCGTTGAAGGTGGCGAGTTGCTCGACCGTCGGGCCGCCCTCGACGAAGACGCGGCCCTCGCGGCCCAACGACTCCCAGGACACCAGGGACTGCGGGCCACCGGATCGCAGCGGGGTTTTCGGGGGAGCGGTGTCGGGATTCATCTCCTCGTTGGCCGAGGCGAAGGTGTGGTTCATGGTCCGCATGGCGAACTTGAGCACCACGCCGTTGAGCAGGGTGATGGTCAGGACCACCAGCGTGACGACCACGATGGTGGCCGAGAGCCGAAACGGTGCGAACCGGTCAACCTGGTCGACCAAAACCCTGACCAGCCAGCGGGTGAATTGGCCCAGCTCGACCACCGTGAACAGCACCACCACCGACAGCACCCCGGCCAGCGGGTAGTCGTACCACTGAAGATGCGCCACGCCCATCAGGTCGCGCACGTCGTCCTGCCACACGTGGAACCAGATCGCCATGAGGACCTGGCCCACCACGCCGATCGGGATCAGCACCTTCCACGCCCAGCCTGGCGGCGCCGGGCTGTGATCCTTTTCGCGCATGAAGCGCACCAGCCAGACCGCGAACACGCCCAGGCCATAGCCGATGGCGCCGGAGAGCCCGCTGACCAGCCCCTGGAACAGCGGGCCGCGCGGCAGCAGCGACGGTGTGAGCGAAAGCCAAATGAAGACCAAACCCACCGTGGTGCCGGTGAACGTGTAATGCCTTACCCACCAAGGCTTTTCGGTCCACGGTAGGGTGGGCGCGGCGCGACCGAATCGCGGTGCGGCCACCGGTGCCGGCGCGGCGTCCGGCTCGGCTCCCGCGGACTCCTCGACGGCGTCGGCCGGGAGGTGAGCTGCCTCGGTGTTGGTCGCGGAAACCCGTTCGCTCATGTACGCGTCCTAGCGGTGGGTGAAGTTCGGTGGGCGCTTCTCGACGAAGGCCGCCATCCCTTCGGACTGGTCCTGCGTCGCGAACGTCGAGTGAAAGAGTCTGCGCTCGTAGAGAAGTCCTTCGGCCAGGGTCGACTCGAACGCGCGGTTGACGGCCTCCTTGGCCATCCTGGCAGCCGACCGCGACATCTGGGAGATGGTGGTCGCCACGGCCTTGGCCTCGGCCAGCAGGTCGTCGGCCGGCACCACCCGCGACACCAGACCGCTGCGTTCGGCTTCTTCGGCGCCGATGGTGCGGCCGGTCAGGATCAGGTCCATGGCCTTGGCCTTGCCGATGGCGCGGGTCAGCCGCTGGGAGCCGCCCATGCCCGGCAGCACACCGAGTTTGATCTCGGGCTGGCCGAATTTCGCTGTGTCGGCGGCGATCAGCACGTCGCACATCATGGCGAGCTCGCAGCCACCGCCCAGCGCGTGGCCGGCGACCGCGGCGATGGTGGGGGTGCGGACGGCGGCGAGCTTGCTCCACGGGGCGAAGAAATCAGCGCCGAAGGCGTCGGCGAAGGACAGCTCGGACATCTCCTTGATGTCGGCGCCGGCGGCGAACGCCTTGGCCGAGCCGGTGATGATGATCGCCCCGATACCGGGGTCGGCGTCGAAATCCGCTGCCGCGCTGGTGACCTCGTTCATCACCTGGGTGTTGAGCGCGTTGAGGGCCTTCGGCCGGTTCAGGGTGATGATGCCGACGCGGTCGTCGCGTTCGACGAGGATGGTCTCGTAATCTGCCTCTGTCATCCAAACCGCCTTTCTAGAAACTCAAGTCGTCGTCGACCGGGGTGAAATACGCCTCGACGTCGGCCGCGGTGACCGCGGACAGCTCCGCCGGGGACCACTTCGGGTTGCGATCTTTGTCGATCAACTGTGCGCGGATGCCCTCCACCAGATCGTGTGAGCGCAGCGACGCCGACGACACCCGATAGTCCTGCACCAGAACGTCTTTGAGCGTTTCGAGGCCGGCCGCGCGCCGCACCGCCTGCAGGGTCACCGACAGCGCTACCGGGGAGCGGGTGGCGATCAGGTCGGCGGCGTCCTCGGCCGGGCCGGCGCCGTGCCCGCGAAGCGCGGCGACGATGTCCGCAACGGTATCGCCGGAGAAGCAATCGTCGATCCAATCACGTTGCGCGGCAAGCTCGCTGGCCGGCGGTTCGACGGTGTACTTGTCGAGTGCGCGCTCGACGCCGTCGGTGATCACCGCGCGGCGGAACGCCTCGACGTCGCCGTGCGGGACGTAGTGGTCGGCGAAGCCCATCGCGATGGCGTCGGCTCCGGAGAACGGCGCCCCGGTCAGCGCGGCGTGCAGGCCCAGACCGCCGGGCGCCCGCGACAGCAGGTAGACCCCGCCGACGTCGGGGATGAAGCCGATGCCGACCTCAGGCATGGCGATCTTGGAGGTGTCGGTGACCACCCGGGTGTTCGCGTGCGCGCTGACGCCCACGCCGCCACCCATCACGATGCCGTCCATCAACGCCACGTAGGGCTTGGCGAACTCGGCGATCTGGGCATTGAGCAGATACTCGTCGCGCCAGAAGCGACGCGCCTCGACCCCGTCCTTGCGCGCGCTGTGATAGATGGACACCACGTCGCCGCCGGCGCACAGCCCGCGTTCACCGGCGCCTGAGAGCACCACCGCGCGCACCGCGTCGTCGTCGGCCCAGTCGGTGAGGACGGCGGTCAGCGCGTCCACCATCTGCTGGTTCAGCGAGTTGATCGCCTTGGGGCGGTTGAGAGTGATCAAGCCGACGCTTCCCTCGACTTCGGTCAGAACCTCATCGGATCCGTCGGTCACGCTTTCGCCTCCCTCAAGCCGGTCCAGCCTCGAGGAAGAAATCTAGATCGTCACGACCGGCGCAGTACCCGCGGGTAAGGGTTATCTTTAACGCGACGACAACGGCGGAGGCTATATAGAGCCGGAAATACACCGGAAAACGCCCAGGTCCGCTGGGAACCAGGGCGCAACGCCGATCGTTGAGATTGTGTTCGCACAGCTCGAAGCCAATTAGAGAGGATCCGACGGTGCGGGAGACAAGCAACCCGGTATTTCGTTCGCTGCCTAAGCAGAGGGGCGGATACGCACAATTCGGCACGGCCGCGCCCCCGATGCAGGGGTATGGGGCCGACCCCTACGCGGCTCCCTACGCGGCCCCGTACCAGGAGGCCAAAGCCTCGCGTCCGCTGACCATCGACGACGTCGTCACCAAGACCGGCATCACGCTGGCCGTGCTGGCGATCTCCGCCGTGGTCTCCTACTTCCTGGTCGCCCGCGACGTGGCGCTGGCCATGCCGCTGGCGCTGATCGGCGGATTGGGCGGCCTGGTCCTGGTGCTGGTCGCCACCTTCGGCCGCAAGCAGGACAACCCGGGCATCGTGCTGAGCTACGCCGTGCTCGAGGGCCTGGTGCTGGGCGCGATCTCGTTCGTCTTCGCCAACTTCTCGGTGTCCAACGCCAACGCCGGGGCGCTGATCGGTGAGGCGGTCCTGGGCACGTTCGGGGTGTTCTTCGGCATGCTCGTCGTCTACAAGACCGGCGCGATCCGGGTGACGCCCAAGTTCACCCGCATGCTGGTTGCCGCGATGTTCGGCGTGCTGGCCCTGATGCTCGGCAACTTCGTGTTGGCGATGTTCCACGTCAACGGCGGCACCGGCCTGGGCCTGCGCAGCGGCGGTACGGTGGCCATCATCTTCTCGCTGGTGTGCATCGCGATCGCGGCGTTCAGCTTCCTGATCGACTTCGATGCGGCCGACCAGATGGTCCGCGCCGGCGCGCCGGACAAGGCGGCATGGGGTATCGCCCTGGGCCTGACCGTGACGCTGGTGTGGCTGTACATCGAGATCCTGCGTCTGCTGAGTTATCTTCAGAACGACTAGCTCTCGTCACCGAAAAGACCGGCACGCCCCCTTGGCGTGCCGGTCTTTTCGTGTTGGAGCGCTTTCGCGTGCAGTGCCGCCGTTGAGTGTGCAGCGGCGGCATTGAGTGTGAAGCGGCGGCGGGGTTACTCGGCGTGTCGTCGCCGAGGTTTCACACTCACCGCCCAGGTTTCACACTCACCGCGCCGGGCGCCCAGTTGACGAGCAGCGGCCTAGCTCAGCCGCTCGATCACCATCGCCATGCCCTGGCCGCCGCCGACGCACATGGTCTCCAGGCCGAACGTCTTGTCGTGCGTCTGCAGGTTGTTGAGCAGCGTGGTGGTGATGCGTGCGCCGGTCATGCCGAACGGGTGGCCCAGCGCGATCGCCCCACCGGACACGTTCAGCTTGTCCTCGTCGATGCCCAGCTCACGCGCCGAACCCAGCACCTGGACGGCGAACGCCTCGTTGATCTCGAACAGGTCGATGTCGCTGACCGACAGGTTGGCGCGCGCCAGCGCCTTCTTGGTCGCCTCGATCGGGCCCAGGCCCATGATCTCCGGGGACAGGCCGCTGACCGCGGTGGACACGATGCGCGCCAGCGGCGTCAGGCCCAGTTCCTTGGCCTTGGTGTCGCTGGTGATCACCACCGCGGCGGCGCCGTCGTTGAGCGGGCACGCGTTGCCGGCGGTCACCGTGCCGTTGGGCCGGAACACCGGCTTGAGCTGGCTGATCTTCTCGTACGTGGTGCCGGGGCGTGGGCCGTCGTCGACGCTCACCGTGGTGCCGTCGGGCAGGGACACCGGGGTGATCTCCCGCTCGAAGAACCCGCTCTTGATCGCTTCCTCGGCGCGGTTCTGGCTGCGCACACCCCAGTGGTCCTGGTCTTCGCGGCTGATGCCGGTCAGCAGGGCGACGTTTTCGGCCGTCTGCCCCATCGCGATGTACACGTCGGGCACGTTGCCGTCGGCGCGTGGGTCGTGCCACTCGTCGGCGCCCTCGGCCGCGGCGGCCGACCGCTCCTGGGCCTCGCCGAACAGCGAGTTCTTGGTGTCCGGCCAGGAGTCGGCGCTGCCCTTGGCGAAGCGGGAGACGGTCTCCACACCGGCGGAGATGAACGCGTCGCCCTCACCGGCCTTGATCGCGTGGAAGGCCATCCGGGAGGTCTGCAGCGACGACGAGCAGTACCGGTTGACGGTGGTGCCCGGCAGGAAGTCGTAGCCGAGTTCGACGGCGATGACCCGCGCCAGGTTGTATCCGGATTCGCCGGCGGGCTGGCCGCAGCCCAGGATCAGGTCATCGATCTGGTGGGGGTTCAGTGCGGGCACCTTGTCGAGTGCGGCGCGCACGATCTGGACGGTCAGGTCGTCGGGGCGCATGTTGACCAGCGACCCCTTCATCGCGCGGCCGATCGGCGAGCGAGCGGTTGAGACAATGACGGCTTCAGGCATGGTTGTTCCCTTCAGATCCCAGATCCCACAGATGGGGCTGGCTCGCTTGGCACCGGGTGGTGGGTCCGCTCCGACCGGCGACAACAAATCTAGTCGCTGCCGACCTCGGGGCACGAAGACGGGGCAGGTCCGGGCGCCGGACGCCGCCACAGCCGCGACATGACACTGCTGCGGGTGTGCCGCTGACCGAGCACCGGCGCCGCCGCGGGCACGGGCGGGCTCAGCGGCGGACGCTCCACCTTCTCGCCCAGCGCGTCGCAGAGGGCGAGCAGCAGCGCGTCGGCCGCCAGCGCATAGGCGGGTGCCGAGGGGTGATAGCCGTCGGCGGAGAACATGGCCTCGGGTGTCGCGCGGAATTGCGGGGCCATCAGCTGCGCCAACGGCACCGGCACGCCGCCGGCCGACCGGACCGCCGCGGTCTGGGCGCGGGCCAGCTGCAGGCAGCGCTCGTGCGCCAGCGACCGCAGCGGCTGCGGAATGGCGCTGATGAATCCGAGGTCCGGGCAGGTGCCGACGATCACCACGGCGCCGCGGGCGCGCAGCTTGCGGACGGTCAGTGCCAGCCGCTGCGCCGACTGGCTGATGCCGTTGAGCGCAGTCACGTCGTTGGCGCCGACCATGATCACCGCGATATCCGGCGGCGGGCCGGCCACGAACATGGCGTCGACCTGCCCGCACACGCCCTTGGAGGTGGCCCCGACAATCGCCTTGGTGCTCAACCGGATTCGTTTGCCGGTCTGCTCGGCCAGGCCCCGGGCGATCCGCACCCCAGGCACTTCGTCGGCGCTCATGCAGCCGTATCCCGCGGCGGTCGAGTCACCGAAGATCATCAGGTGCGAGTCGACCGCCATGCCGCGGTGCCACCGCTGGACCGGCCCGCCGCCGCGCTCGTACACGCCGTCCGCGCGGGGCGGGATGTCCCAGGACTTCGGAATGATCGTGCGCGCATGAGTGGCCTGGCCGACCAACAGACTGCGTGCCCCCAGGTAGGCGGTTCCTGTTGAGGCCAGCGCGCCCGCTGTGGCCAGGGCGATCGCCGAACGGCGTGGCACCCGCATGGTCACGCAATCGATTTTAGAGCGGCTTCGACGTTCGCGCGGGCGGCTGGAAAACGAACTGATCACGGTGCGAAGCAAAACCGGTATCGAATCAGCAATTTCCTACGTTGCACTAAGCAACCGCTGTCAAGCTGAAGACAAGGGATGGCTGAGCGCCTTGGCAAACGGCTGAACCAGACGCTCGGTCGCCTCGTCACATGCTGTATCGCACTACAACGGCGTAGGAAGTGTTGAGCATGACCGCACCTAGCAAGGAATCGGGGTCGTCGGCAAATACCGCTCGCCCGCATGACGTCCTCAAGGCCCGCCGAGCGCAGGCGCGCAAGTTCGCGATCAGCGACGGCGCGCCGGTCGAGGTCCTGGAGTCCGGGCCCAGCGTGGCCGCGCGACTGGCCAACCTCACCTCACGGCTGACCATCCGGCCGATCCTGTCCGTCGGCAGTCACGTCCCCAACCTGCCATGGCCCTGGGGTCTCATCGACCTCACGGCCCGGGTGCTGATCCCCGCGTCGGCCACCGTCCGCGAGACCATCAAGCTGCCCCACGCCTCGGCGCAGCTGGTCCGCGCGCCCGGGGTGCTGCCCGCCGACGGCAGCCGCCGCGTGATCGTCTACCTGCACGGCGGCGCGTTTCTGACCTGTGGTGCCAACTCCCACGGCCGGCTCGTCGAAGCCCTGTCGAAGTTCGCCGACTCGCCCATCCTGGTGGTCAATTACCGTCTGCTGCCGAAGAATTCGGTCGGGATGGCGCTGGACGACTGCCACGACGCCTACCGCTGGCTGCGGCGGCGCGGATACCAGCCCGACCAGATCGTGCTGGCCGGCGACTCCGCCGGCGGCTACCTCGCCCTCACCCTGGCCCAACGCCTGCAGGAGGAGGGCGAGGATCCCGCGGCGCTGGTGGCGATCTCGCCCCTGCTGCAGCTGGCCAAGGAACCCAAGCAGGCCCACCCCAACATCGAGACCGACGCCATGTTCACGGCCGGGGCGTTCGATGCGCTCGCCGAGCTGGTGGCGACGGCGGCCGGGAAGAATATCGTCGACGGTAAGCCCGAAGAGGTCTACGAGCCGCTCGACCACATCAAGCCGGGCCTGCCGCGCACGCTGATTCACGTGTCGGGCTCCGAGGTGCTGCTGCACGACGCGCGGCTGGCGGCGAGCCGGCTCGCCGCGGTGGGCGTGCCGGCCGAGGTGCGGGTGTGGCCCGGACAGGTCCACGACTTCCAACTGGCCGCGCCGATGGTGCCCGAGGCCGTGCGCTCGCTGCGCCAGATCGGCGACTACATTCGCGAGGCCACGGAGTAGACGCCGCACAGCGGTTGTGCGCCGCGCGAATCCGCCTGAGACGATGAATGCATGCGGATCGCTCAGCACATCAGTGACCTCATCGGCGGCACACCGCTGGTGCGGCTGAACTCCGTCGTCCCTGACGGCGCCGGCATCGTGGCGGCCAAGGTCGAATACCTCAATCCCGGTGGCAGCTCGAAGGACCGAATCGCGGTCAAGATGATCGACGCCGCCGAAGCCAGCGGACAGCTGCGACCGGGCGGCACCATCGTCGAACCCACCTCGGGCAACACCGGCGTCGGGCTGGCCCTCGTCGCCCAGCACCGCGGCTACAAGTGCGTGTTCGTCTGCCCCGACAAGGTCAGCGAGGACAAGCGCAACGTCCTGATGGCCTACGGCGCCGAGGTCGTCGTGTGCCCCACCGCCGTACCGCCCGACCACCCGGACAGCTACTACAGCGTCTCCGACCGGCTGGTCACCGAGATCGACGGCGCGTGGAAGCCCGACCAGTACGCCAACCCGGAAGGCCCGGCCAGCCACTACGCAACCACCGGCCCGGAGATCTGGGCCGACACCGACGGCAAGGTCACCCACTTCGTCGCCGGCATCGGCACCGGCGGGACGATCACCGGCGCCGGCCGCTACCTCAAAGAGGTGTCCGGCGGCGCGGTGCGCATCATCGGCGCCGACCCCGAAGGGTCGGTGTATTCCGGCGGCACCGGCCGGCCCTACCTGGTGGAGGGCGTCGGTGAGGACTTCTGGCCGCAGGCGTACGACCGGACGGTGCCCGACGAGATCATCGCGGTGTCCGACTCCGACTCGTTCGACATGACCCGGCGGCTGGCCCGCGAGGAAGCGATGCTGGTCGGCGGGTCGTGCGGCATGGCGGTGGTCGCCGCGCTCAAGGTCGCCGAGCAGGCCGGGCCCGACTCGATCGTGGTGGTGTTGCTGCCCGACGGCGGGCGGGGCTACATGTCCAAGATCTTCAACGACGCGTGGATGTCGTCGTACGGCTTCCTGCGCAGCCGCCTGGACGGGTCCACCGAGGAGGCCAGGGTCGGCGACGTGCTGCGGGGCAAATCCGGCGCCCTGCCCGACCTGGTGCACACCCACCCGTCCAGGCGGCTGCGCAGGAAGCCGTACGACGACATCCACGCGTCGTTGAAGATCTTGGACATGTAGCCCCGC
>NZ_LZMG01000320.1:0-580 GCF_001673615.1 Mycobacterium sp. 1245499.0 | reverse complement strand
GGCGAGCGCTATCCCGGCGACGCCGGGGTGCTGGCGGCGCTGCTGCTGAACCGCATCACCCTGGCCCCGGGCGAGGCCATCTTCGTCTCCGCCGGCAACCTGCACACCTACCTGCGCGGTTTCGCGGTGGAGGTGATGGCCAACTCCGACAACGTGTTACGCGGCGGGCTGACCCCCAAGCACGTCGACGTGCCCGAGCTGCTGCGCGTGCTGGACTTCGCGCCCACCACCGAGGAGCAGCTGCGCCCGCCCATCCGCCGCGAGGGTTTCGGCCTGATCTATGAGACGCCGACCGACGAGTTCGCCGTCGCCCTGTTGCAGCTCGACGACGAGTACGTCGGCCACGAGGTGGACGCGACGTGCAGCCACGACGGCCCGCAGATCCTGTTGTGCAGCCAGGGCTGCACAACGGTGCACGGCAAATCCGGCTCGCTGACACTGAAGCGGGGGATGGCCGCCTGGGTCGCGGCCGACGACGCCCCGATCCGGCTGGTCGCGCACCAACCCACCAAGTTGTTCAGGGCGACGGTGGGGTTGTGACCGGGGCCTAGGCCCGATCGTGGCGACCCGCCTCGCCCGG
>NZ_LZMG01000319.1:0-32245 GCF_001673615.1 Mycobacterium sp. 1245499.0 | reverse complement strand
ATCGTCGACGGCCGGTCGACGGACGAAACCCTCGACGTCGCGCGCAGCTTCGGCTCCGACCTCGGTGCCCGGCTCGTCATTCACAGTGGTCCCGATGACGGCCCCTACGACGCCATGAACCGCGGTGTCCAGATGGCCACGGGGGAATGGCTTCTGTTCCTCGGCGCCGACGACACTCTTTACGAGCCGGGCACCGAGGTCGGAGCCGAAGCTGCGCGCGACGTCGAGGGTTTCGTCCGTCGACCGGCCGTCGACGATAACCAGTTCTAAGTCGTCGTAGGTCTGGTGGACGATGCTTTCCAGGCAGGCTCGGATTGTCGCCGCTGCGTTGAAGGTGGGCACGATGATCGAGAACAGAGGCGCGGTCATGGCCCCTGTCACGTTAGCAGCGGACCGCCTGGTGTTCGCCTTCTTCCGAACAATCTCCGCCCACGAAATCCGCCCGCTGAGTCAAGCCGGTCGTTTCGTCACGGCGTGAGGGTTGTGCGGCGCGGTCAATTGTCGCCACGGAAGAAAATGCCGTCCGCTTGCAGCATCCGCCCGTTGCGCGGATCGGTGAATCCGGGCAGCAAGCCCGTGAGTATGAAGCCCAACGCGTACACACGTTCGAGCGATTCATGAATGAGCATGTCCCCCTGATACAAGGGCAGGAAAGACAGCTCGAGCTGCATGCCGACGCAGCGGTCGTTCACCGTTTCTTTTGCGCCTGCGAGCACCTCTTTCTCGAAACCCTGGACGTCGATTTTGAGGAACACCACGTCGGTGGGTTTCAAAAATTCGGGAGCCAGGGAGTCCAGCCTATGTATGGGCACTTCTTCTGTACCGATGTAATTTGCCGGCGGGAAAGCATCCTGATGACTCTTGAGCATGGGCAAGACAGAACTGCTTGCGCCGGCGTTCCCTGCGACGTTGATCGTAATTGTTTGTTCGGCGTCACCCAACGCGCATTGTCTACAGTCCCACAATGGATCGTCGGCGGCTTTGCGCTGCAATTGTGCAAAAGGCTCGGGTAATGGCTCGAATGAGACAATGCGGCCCTTATATCCCGCGCGCCGCAATGACGTACCAAACTGCCCTGAGTTGGCGCCGACGTCGATAACAACATTCACCTTTAGCGCTTCGAGTTGACTGATTAGCAGGCGTTTGCGATCGAAGTGACGCAAAGTCTCCATACTGACGTTGCGGGCGATCAGGCGAACATTGCGAAAGAATTCCACCGCGCCACATTAGCACGCGAATATGCGCCGACGAGCCGATTGGCCCATCCAATCTGCCCGCGACGCCGGATGTTCGGCGTTCACTCAGCCGTCGAACGGCGCACCACACATCGGCGACGGGATGCGCCGGCCGCACGCAGACGGACCGACCGATTCGTCAAGGCGCGGGATGTCACACACTTACTGCCTCACCGCTTCTGCGTTCGCGCGGTACCAGGATACCGTCGCCGCAATGCCGCTCTGCAGCGTAATGCTGGGCAGCCATCCCATCTCCCGCAAGAGTGACACGTCGAGCAGCTTTCGCGGCGTACCGTCCGGTTTCGTTTCGTCCCAGCTAGTTTCGCCTGTATAACCCACCGCCGCGGCGACCATGTCGGCTATCTCGCTGATGGAGTGGTCGATGCCGGTACCCACGTTGACGTGGCTGGCACCATCAAAGTGTTCCAAAAGGTACAGACACGCGCTCGCCAAATCGTCAACGTGCAGCAGTTCACGCCGCGGGGTACCTGTCCCCCAGTTCGTCACCTCAGGCTCGCCACTGGCTTTAGTCTCTTCATATCTGCGGATGAGCGCCGGCAGCAGATGGGAGCCCGAGGGAGAGAAGTTGTCGCCCGGCCCATAAAGGTTCGTCGGCATCGCCGAAATCCACGCCAGACCGTATTGGCGTCTAACCGCCTGAACCTGAAGAATGCCGGCAATCTTGGCGATTGCGTACGCGTCATTTGTGGGCTCCAAAGGGCCAGTCAATAAGGCATTTTCGGGAATCGGTTGTGGCGCGTATTTCGGATAGATGCAGGATGACCCGAGAAATAGCAGCCGGGGCACCCGAGCGGCGACGGCGGCATCGAGCACATTGACCTGGATTTGGAGGTTCTCGGAAAGAAAATCGGCCGGATAGGTGTTATTGGCCATAATGCCGCCGACCCGGGCCGCTGCATCGACGATGACTTGCGGCCTCGATTCCAAAACGAAGTCGAAGGTTGCGGAGCGATCCGTAAGGTCGAGTTCGGAGTGTGACCGGGTAATAAGGTTCGTGAATCCCTCGGCTTGAAACCTTCGCATTAGGGCGGATCCGACCAGTCCTCGGTGCCCCGCGATATATACTGGAGTTGCGCGATCAAGCATTCCGAGCGGTGTGTTCATCGCACCGTCAGCTCCACCCGGGCAGGGTTGGCTTGTCGATCCAAGGCCTGCCGTCGCACTCCAACGCAGCGATATCGGCATCCACCATGATCCGTGCCAGTTCGCCGGTGTGCACCGCGGCCTTCCATCCCAGTGACTGAGCGGCCTTCGTCGCGTCGCCTATCAGCGAATCCACCTCAGTGGGCCGAAGATAGCGGTCGTCGAACTTGACGTACTTCTGCCAGTCGAGTCCGGCATGATCAAATGCGGTCTGCGCGAACTCACGCACGGTATAGCCGCGTCCCGTCGCCAGAACGAAGTCTTCGGGCTCAGGCGCCTGCAGCATCCGCCACATCCCTTCTACGTATTCGGGCGCGTAGCCCCAGTCGCGCACCGCGTCGAGATTGCCGAGGTAGAGGTCCGACTGGACACCGGCCTTTATCCGCGCCACGGCTCTTGTGATCTTTCGAGTCACGAAAGTCTCACCACGCCTTGGTGATTCGTGATTGAACAGGATGCCGTTCACCGCGAATAAGCCATACGCCTCCCGATAGTTCCGCGTCGCCCAATAGGAGTAAACCTTCGCCGCGCCGTAGGGAGATCGCGGATAGAACGGCGTCTCCTCGTTCTGCGGTGGTGGCGACGCGCCAAACATCTCCGATGAAGACGCCTGGTAAAAACGGCAATTCACGCGCGAAAGCCGGACGGCTTCAAGCAGTCGAATCGATCCCATACCCGTGGTGTCGCCGGTGTGCACCGGCTCGTCGAAGCTAACCCGCACATGTGACTGCGCCGCAAGGTTATACACCTCATCAGGGTCAATCGTGCTGAGCAGGGTGACCAGGCGGGTGCCGTCCGTCAGGTCGCCGTAGTGCAGGAAAAGCCGTGCGTCCGGTTGGTGTGGATCTACGTAAAGGTGATCGATCCGCGAGGTGTTGAACGTCGAGGCTCGACGGATGAGCCCGTGGACCTCGTACCCTTTGCTCAGCAGAAGTTCGGTGAGATAAGACCCGTCCTGTCCGGTGATTCCGGTTATGACTGCTCGCTTCACCGGATTCCGGCTCTCGTCGGTGCATGCTGGTCACCACAGGTCCGCCATTCCATCATCGTCGCGGTCTCGCTCCTCATGGTGCTGCTAGGACCGGGCGGTCGCGAGACTATCCGGAGCATGGATTGCCGCGAGAGCGCCTCTCTGCCGGCTTTTAACGTACAGGACACATGCCGCGTGCAAAGCGATCTCGCGGAGTTCACGGTGCATTCCCTTAGATGTTGACTGCAACGCTGCCCGCGCCGCCACTGGACGGTGGACCGCGCTTCGATCCAGTTACGTCAGCGAACGTAAGGGCTTCGTCGTCTCAAGCGATGCGGGTCTCGTTTTGCGCTGACGAAGCTCGCATCGGCTTCCCCTTGGCTACCTTCGCTTTCAACGCCTTCAACGTGTTGAAAGCGGCAAGATCGGCTCTAATCGCGTATTCCTTCACGCGTAGGTAAGCCCAGGAGGTCTGCCGTCCCCCCAGCGGGTAGTAACCGTGCATGTCCCATAGCCGCCGGAGAGTGCGGTAATGCTCGCGGATGGGTTGAGTCGACCCGGGTCCAGTGACGTCGAAGTCGCAGACCACACGGTTGATCGTGAGTGGTGCTTGCATCAACGCGGCTCGGTAGATAAACAACTGATCCGCCTCAAGGCCGAACTCTAGGTCGTAACCGCCCAATTTCGCGACCAGCGAAGCACCGAAGAAGGTCGCTTGGTGCGCAACTGTCGCCCCGAGAAGAAATTTCCGCATCTTGAAGGGCATGTAGCCGTACGGCCGAGGAAACAGAACACTGCCGTCAGGCCCCACAAGGTTGTTCTTCCCATAGCCCCAAACGTCGCGTATCGCACCATGGTCCGCGATCGCGCCCACCACAGCATCGACCGCGTCTGGGTCTGAGAAGCAATCCGTGGAGTGCATGAACCACAACAAATCACCTGTCGCGCGAGCAATGCCCTGGTTCATTGCGTCGTATCTTCCTTTGTCCGGCTTGGACTGCCAGTATGCGAAGCCGGTCTCATGTTCGGTCAGATAATCGACGACGGCCTCCCCCGACCCGCCGTCAATGATGATGTGCTCGATGCGCCCCCCGTAGCGCTGGGCTCGCACACTCTTCACCGTGCGTTTCAATCCGTCGAGGTCGTTGAAAGTAATGGTTATCACCGAAACGGTCGGAGCAGATGTCACCGGGTATCTTCCTTCGGCAAGTTGATCGCGCTGGTTTTGGTTCTACGCCATGCGCGCACAGGGAGCATGGTCACCCAAGCTACAGCGAGATTGGTTCATGAGGAGGCGATTGCCGAGCGTCGCCACGGTGGTGCGCTTACTGCCTGTACAGGCCAAGCTTTCGCGACTCAGACGGACGGTCGCGCGAGCGTCGAACCACTGCGACGTCTGAGCTACGCAAGACGCGCGGTCGCTCCTTGGATGTTGTGAGGGGTCCGCAACACCAGAACGCGGAAAAGCAAATCGGCGCATGAACCGCATCCGTTGCGGCAGTATGGGCGGCGATCAGTCGGGCGTTGAAGGGATCACCTTGAAGATATCGGTAATCGGATCGGGTTACGTCGGCCTCGTCACAGGCGCCTGCCTCGCAGACAGCGGAAACGAAGTCGTCTGTGTCGATATCGATCAGGCCAAGATAGACCAGTTGCTCGCGGGAGAAGTCCCGATTTATGAGCCCCGTCTGGCTGAGCTAATCGCAGACAGCCGCGAGAACGGGCTCATCGACTTCACGACCGACATGGGGCGCGGGATCGAGCACGGAAACGTAATCTTCATTGCCGTCCCAACACCCATGGGCGAGGGGGGCGCCGCCGACCTCACCCATGTCTACTCCGCGGCCGCAGACATCGGGTCGTATATGGACCGTTATAAGGTCGTCGTCAACAAGTCGACAGTGCCGGTGGGCACTGCCGACGAAGTTCGAGCGATCATCAGCAAAAACGCCAAGCACGAGTTCGACGTCGTGTCCAATCCGGAATTTCTGAAGCAGGGCAAGGCAATTGCCGACTTCATGCAACCGGACCGGGTAGTGATCGGAGGTGACTCGGAGCGCGCCCTCGATATCATGCGCGAGCTCTATGAGCCCTTCCTCCGCACCTTCCACCCCCTAATCATCATCGACGTCCGGAGCGCTGAGATGGCGAAATACGCCGCTAACTCGTTCCTCGCGACCAAGATTTCGTTTATCAACGAGATCTCCAATCTTTGCGAGAAGGCTGGTGCCGATATCGCCGCCGTACGCGAGGCCATTGGGGCGGACAAGCGCATCGGTTATGACTTCCTATTCCCCGGGATAGGTTACGGCGGGTCGTGTTTGCCGAAAGACGTTCAGGCCCTCCTGCATACGGGCGACGGTCTAGGGTCCGACATGCGCCTGCTGCGCGCGGTCGAGGAAGTCAATGGCGAGCAGAAGACGGCCCTTGTGTCAAAGGTAGTCTCCCGTTTCGCGGGCGACCCACCGAAAACCCTTGAAGGCTTGCGCGTCGCGCTCTGGGGCCTCAGCTTCAAGCCTCGGACCGACGACGTGCGCGAGGCGCCCTCCCTGGTCATCGCGAAAAAACTGGTCGCGTTGGGGGCGCAGCTGCGCGCCTTTGATCCCGAAGGAACCGAAAAGGCGAAAAAAGCCCTCGGAGAGTCCATTGAATACGCCGGAAACATGTACGAGGCAGTCGAGGGAGCCGACGCGCTGCTCCTCCTCACGGAGTGGAAACAGTTCCAACGGCCATCGTGGGAGCGCGTCAAGTCGGCCATGCGACACCACGTGTTGTTCGATGGACGAAATATCTACGATCCTGAACGCTTGCGGGCCGAGGGCTTTGAATACTACGGCATGGGCCGGCACTAGTGATCGCACGCGGCCATGCCACGGCCCACCCCGTACCGTGGATACGTGGATGCTCAGAATAACCACATTTCGTAAATTAGCATATTGCTGTTGCAGCTGCGACCGTATTTTCACGGATTCGGGTGCGAATATTGGGCTGATTGCTGAGGCGCCACGGGAAAGTTAGGTGACTAATCTACGAAGTTTCTTTGGTGTCAGAAAACATTTCATGGTAAGACTTTGGAGTTGATTATTTTCATACCGCCCACTCCCCTCGGGGACACCGCAAGGATGGGACTGTGATAGCGACACCCCCCGTAATCTTCATGATTTTCAACCGACCGGACACTACCAGACAAGTGTTTGAAGCTATACGAACAGCGAAGCCGACAAATCTGTTGGTGATTGCCGACGGCCCCCGCCTAAATAAGCCTGGCGAAGCTGAGAAGTGCGCAGCGGCGCGCGCGATCATCGATGAAGTCGACTGGGACTGTGACGTTCAGAAGAATTTTTCAGCGGCGAACATGGGCACCTGTCCTCGCATCTCCTCCGGTCTAACTTGGGCGTTCGAATTGGTCGATAAAGCAATTATTCTGGAAGATGACTGTGTCGCCTCCCCATCATTCTTTGCCTACTGCGCTGAACTTCTCGATCGCTACGAGAATGACGAGCGCGTGATGATGATCTCCGGGAATAATCACTTATTTGGGCATAGTCAAATTCCTGACAGTTATTATTTCTCACGATACCCACACATCTGGGGCTGGGCCACGTGGAGGCGAGCTTGGGCACATTATGACGTTGAAATGACGCGGTGGCCGGAGATCAGAGATAGAAAGTTGTTCGACCAGTATTTTTCGACGCTGACTGAGCGTTACCATTGGGAAGGCATCTTTGAATACATTGTGTATCGGGGAAGAGTCGATACCTGGGCCTGGCGATGGTTTTACAGTATATGGGCGAATTCAGGCCTTTGCGCCACCCCTGCGCACAACCTGGTGCGGAATGTCGGTTTTCACGCCGACGCGACACATACGCACGCGAAGTGGGACAGGATCTATGCGTCGTTGACCGCAGACGAACTTGACATGCCGATGACTCATCCTCCGGCAGTCTTGGCAAGCTCGGACGTGGATGCGCTCGAGGCAAAGCTTCGGGCCACCTACCATTCAAAAGGGTTGCTCTGGGTGACGAACAAGCTGCTTGAGTTAAGGGTGCTAGTCGCGCGGGCGATGAGGGCCAGCAAAATTCGCTAGGCGGTCACCATCATAAAACGATTCTTCGTCGGATACCCGGGAGCAGCCGGTCTGGACGAATTCGGCCATCACAGCGCAGTTAAAAGAAAAATCGCTAGCTCTTTTGTTGAACCGGCGGCCGAAGGCCCGCCACAGCGAAACTAGCGGTCGTTCTCAGGAATTTCGACGACGATCGAGTCTAGGCCAGAGCGAATCACCGCGGTCGAAAACGCGGCTCGCGCGGCCGCCGTGATCGCGTCGAGCTGTGGAAAGCCGGAAAGCCCTGACCCGAAAAGTCGCAAATCGTCGATCACGATGGTTGTTCCTGCCGGAGTCACATCGGCGAGCCGCGAAAGCGTGGACTCCGCCGGCTCCATCTCCACACCTTCGGCTGTGCCTTCCCCAGAGAAGTGTCCGTCGAGGAACACCAGCGGTGGGGATGAACAGTTCGCAACGATCTTCGGGATTTCAATGAGCGAGTCGCCGTGGACAAGAGTGACTTTGGATTCGTTCGCGAACCGTCTCTCTGCCGCCGCGTAGAGGCCATCGTGCAGCTCGACCGAGATTACTTGGTCCACATGCGGCACGAAGAAGGCAGTCGTTTCGCCCTTATACGTGCCGGCTTCGACAAAGATGCGATGGTTACGAGACCGCAAGGTATGAAGTAAGTGCCGCTGCTTCGAGATCGCAGGCGGCGACACAAGGTGGTCACCGTTGAACCAGCCGTATGCGGCGGCTAGGCGCGAGGGCTCTAACGAGTTTCGATTACGGACTGAGTTCAGCGCGATGCCGACCAGGCCGCGGGTGATCCTCGACATAACGCAGAAGACTAACGCGTCGTGCCTGGTAGTTCCAGCAGGATGGCTCAGTTCACTTCCGAGTCCGACGAGCCAGCTGGGTTCGGGCCCCGCGGACGGCAGAAGTAGTGTCGTGTGCGACTACAGCCCTCGAGCGTCCGCACCACACCCACACTGAAAGTCCAAACTTGTCCCCCGAACGAAACGTCATGACCAACCGCCCCAATCCAAAACGGCCATCATTGGCCCGGAAACGAGGGACAATCGTTGAACTCGGTACGTCGTAGGCCAGAAGGAACACGCCCAGGATCGTGATGAAATTCGCCTTAGCGAGCTACGGCACCCGCGGCGACATCGAGCCTTCCGCCGCGGTCGGGCGCGAACTGTTGCGCAGAGGGCACGAAGTTCGCCTGGCCGTTCCACCCGAACAAGTGGGCTTCGTTGAGTCGGTTGGGCTCGCGGCGGTGCCGTACGGGCCGCAAGTGAACGACTTCCTGAACGAGGAATTTCTGCGCAACATGTGGCGGGAGTTTTTCCGGAGTATTTGGACACTTCACGGAACGCTCAAAGTGGTGCGGAAAGTCTGGGAACCGATCATCCGGTACTGGGGCGACGTGGGCACAACGCTGACGTCACTGGCCGACGGGGCGGACCTGCTATCCACCGGCCTGAATTTCGAGCAGGCCGCCGCCAATGTCGCCGAGTATTACGGCATTCCGTTGGCCACCCTGCATCATTTTCCGATGCGTGCCAACGGCCAGCTCGTTCCGAAGGCGCCCGCACCGGCGGTCCGCACGACCATGACGGCGATCGAGTGGCTGTTTTGGCGATCGACGAAACAAGTTGAGAACGCGCAGCGCACTGAGCTAGGCCTGCCGAAAGCAACTCACCGCTCTTCGCGGCGCATTGCTGAGCGCGGTTCACTCGAAATTCAGGCCTACGACGAGGTCTGCTTCCCCGGCCTGGCGGCCGAGTGGGCGAAGTGGAACGGCCGCCGCCCGTTTGTCGGTGCGCTGGCAATGGAATTGACGACCGATGCCGACGAGGATGTCGCGTCGTGGATCGCCGCGGGCACACCGCCAATTTGCTTTGGTTCCGGCAGCATACCGGTGGAGTCTCCTGCCGCGACGGTCGAGATGATTGCCTCAGCATGTGCCCAAATAGGCGAGCGGGCTCTGATCTGCTTCGGCGGCAACGATTTTCGCCATGTGCCACATTTCGACCATGTCAAAGTGGTCGGCGTCGTGAACTACGCAACGGTCTTTCCCGCCTGCCGCGCAGTAGTTCACCACGGCGGGTCGGGCACGACGGCGGCCAGCTTGCGCGCCGGGATCCCCACGCTGATCCTCTGGAGCTCCGCCGATCAGCCGTATTGGGGAAACCAAGTGAAGCGAATGAAAGTGGGTGGCTCCCGGGCTTTCTCGGCCACGACCCAGCAATCGCTAGTTGAGGACCTCCGCGAAATACTCGACCCCGAATGTGCGGTTCGCGCTCGTGCACTCGCGGCCCGTATGACAAAACCCGCCGATAGCGTCCGCCAAACCGCCGACCTTCTCGAAGACGCCGCCCGCCAAAAAGATCGCCGCTAAATGCGGCTGACCGACGTTGATGCCGGCGAAGAAGATAGAAGGCACTGGGGCTCAGCCGACCCCGGCGGGGCCTGAGTTGCGGAAACCCTTACCAGCTCTGAGCAAGTCGTGCAAATAAAGTCTTGGCCCCATACTAAAACCAATGGTACGGTCTAGGACCAATGGTACGGTCTACGACCTGATCCCCGCCACTAGGTATGCGAATGGGGGCCATGTTGAGTGAGCCTAGTTGTCGACTGTGCGGCGGCATGGTTCGTAAAGTTCTTGATCTTGGCCGCCAGCCAGTCTCGAACGCTTTCGTCAAACCTGAGGAAACCGAGCGGGTCCCGTTCTACCAACTCGAGGTCGGGCTGTGTACGTCTTGCACCATGGTGCAGCAGCTCAATGCGGTTCCACCCAACGAGATGTATCGCGCGGATTACCCTTACCGGGCGTCCGGATCCTCCATGATCCGGATGCACGGCGAAGACGTCGCTCGTCACATCCTCGAGACATGTCCGGGCGGCCGGGACCGATTCGTGGTCGAAGTCGGGAGCAACGACGGCGTAATGCTGAAAACGGTGAGTAACGCTGGCATGCGCCACCTAGGCGTGGATCCGGCCGCCGCGGCGGGCGAGGTTGCCCGCAGGCAGGGAATAAACGTGCGAACCGACTTTTTCAACGAGTCAACGGCTGCGAAGATTCGCGATGAGCATGGGCCGGCGCACATAATCTACTCTGCAAACACGATCAGTCATATCTCGTACCTCGACTCGATCTTCCGTGGAGTCGACTTGCTGCTCGCCTCGAATGGACTTTTCGTGATCGAGGATCGCTACCTTGGCGACATCTTGAAGTGCGTCTACTTCGACCAGATTTACGACGAGCACATCTATTTGTTCTCCGTTGGTTCTGTGCGGGCGTTGGCGGCTCGCTTCGGTCTCGAGCTGGTCGACGCGCAGCACCTTGATCTGCACGGGGGCACCATCCGCTACACCATCGCCCGGGCGGGCCTGCGGGATCCGAGTCCCAACGTGACCGACTTGCTGGCGCACGAGAAGGCCGCGGGAATCGCCGAGGAAGCAACCTTCGCCCGATTTTCCGCGCGCATCGACGAGATTCGAAGGGACCTTGTCTCACTCCTGAGCGATCTACGTTCCGACGGGATGCGTGTGGTCGGGTACGGAGCCACGTCGAGAAGCGCCACCGTGATGAACTACTGCAATATCGGCCCCGATCTTATTCCTATAGTGTGCGACTCCACCCCGGAGAAACAGGGCTGTCTGACACCGGGTTCGAAGGTTCCGGTGTGCTCCCCCGATGCCTTTGCCGACCCCTACCCTGACTACGCACTACTCTTTGCGTGGAACCATGCCGAGGAAATAATGGCGAAAGAGCGATTATTCCGCGAGAAGGGCGGTCGCTGGATCCTGTATGCGCCGCAGGTCCATCTCGTCTGAAGCCGGTCAAGCGCGAAACGATTTGAAAGACGTCTGCGGGCCGGTCCCTTGAGCCTTGGATAGCGAGGTAACGGACGTCGTCCGCGAGGGCGTGCTTGGGCGACCCAACGCGTCGGCCTGATCGCAGGCCCACAGCACACCGTCGCCTTTATCTGGAACTTGACTGACACCAGCGAATTCACCGATATGATCGACCACCGGGCCGGGCACCGCGTCGGTCGTCTATGTCAGCTGCACTCGAACGGGAGGCATTGTCCCTTGTCAACGTCCGTGCTCATTAGTGGTGGAGCAGGGTTCATCGGGTGCAAACTCTCCCGCCGTCTCGTCGAAGCCGGATACGACGTCGCTGTCATGGACGTTCTACTTCCGCAGGTGCACGGTGCAGGCCGGCGGGTCGACCTGCCGCCATCGGTGCGGTTCTTCACGGGGGACGTCACCCACGCGCCCGATTGGGACGCCGTGCTTCGGCTGTTCACTCCCGCCCAAGTCGTGCACCTCGCGGCCGAGACAGGGACAGCGCAGTCGCTTTCTGCGGCGACGCGCCATGGCTCGGTGAACGTGGTCGGCACTACTCAACTCTTGGACGCACTGACGCGCGCACACATAGTGCCCGAACAGCTCGTCCTGGCGTCGTCGAGGGCTGTATACGGAGAAGGTGCTTGGCGTTACGGCACACAAGTTTTCTATCCGAAGCCGCGCAGTCACGCGCAGCTGCTCGCCGGCGAGTGGGATCCGCGCGGGCCGAACGGCGAACCAGCAATGCCTCTTCCGAGCCGCGCGGGACGGACCGAGGCGCGACCGACCAACATCTACGGTGCGACCAAGCTGGCCCAGGAACATTTGCTGGCCGCCTGGGCAGCCGCACATGACACCAACCTCAGCGTGCTGCGCCTGCAGAACGCTTACGGGCCAGGCCAGTCGCTGACGAATCCCTACACCGGCGTCGTCCCGTTCTTTGCGCGCGTGTCACGCGAGCAGCGACCATCCGAGGTGTACGAGGACGGGCGGATCCTGCGTGATCTCGTCTATATCGACGATGTGATCGAAGCGGTGTTCGCTGCGGTGGACCAGCCTGCTGATGGGTCACGGTGCCTTGACATCGGGTCGGGCAACGCTACCAGCATCCACGAGCTGGCCACCAAGATCGCCGCTTCGTTCAACGCACCAGAACCCGTCGTGGTAGCTAAGTTTCGAGATGGCGACGTCAGGGCCGCCAGCTGCGACATCGAGGCGGCTCAGAAAGAGATTGGCTGGCGGCCCCGGTGGGCACTGGACGACGGTCTGGCCGCACTGCTCGAATGGATCGGTCAGCAAACCGAATCCCGTTCGGAGGCAACCGATTACGCGGGCGCCCGGCCCACGGAACACGTTGCACCTCGCTAACAGTGTCCGCGGTCGATATTTCAGGGCCTACTTGGCCGAGTCCAACTGCTCGGCCTACCTGCCACCAGCGGGCGCGGCGATGTGGATAATCAAACCTCGCGCCCTGCTTGAGAAATTTCAAACGTGCGGTAACGGCGGCGATAGCCGTCTAGGCTCACCACCGGCAGCACTGGCAACCGAGAAAGAGGGGGACGGTTTTGACCGTGACCAATAGCGACGTCCGATCTCTGTACCTCGATCAGATTCGGCGCGACCTCACCCGGTACGGCATGGATCAGCTAGTACCGGTGGGGTGGCCCTTGGGCATGCGCGCCAGCGTGGGGTGGTTGACGTGGCTTCCCTTTCTCAAAAAGAGCAAAGTAATGTTGGTGCGCAAACTCCCGTTCGATAAAAACGCGCGCGACTTCGGTATGGACTGGCCGGCGGACGCCGAGACGATGATCGGCATGAAGCGGCTGACCAGCCTGCAGCACTGCGTTGAAACGGTGTTGACCGAGAACATCCCGGGTGACCTGGTGGAATGCGGAGTGTGGCGAGGCGGGGCGTCGATCTTGATGCGGGCAGTGCTGGCCGCCTATGGGGATACCGAGCGAAAAGTGTGGCTGGCCGACTCTTTCGAGGGCGTGCCACCGCCCGACTCGGCGAATTACGAGGCCGATAAGCTCTCGCGCTTCCAGCTGGGCCTGCACCACGCTGCGCCCGTTCTGGCAGTGTCCCAGGAGGAAGTCAAGGCGAACTTCGAACGCTACGGCCTGCTGGACGAACAGGTCCGCTTCCTGCCCGGCTGGTTCAAGGACACGCTGCATGATGCCCCGATCGAGCAGATCGCCGTGCTGAGGCTCGACGGTGACCTTTACGAATCGACGATTCAGGGGCTCGACGGACTCTACCCGCGGTTGTCCCCCGGCGGTTTTTGCATCATTGATGACTACAACCTTGAGGGATGCCGCAAGGCCGTCGGCGATTACCGCGCCAAGCACGGGATATCTTCAGAGATCGTCACGATTGATCAATGTGGCGTCTTCTGGCGAAAGTAACGGGAGCCGCCGCCGCAGGAGCTGTCAGCACCAGAATGCTCACATGCGCAAAGTGATTCCGCAACAAGACTTTTCACTACACACGACCACCAAGAAGGCAATGCCACAACTCGAAAGCTTTTCCGCGCGATGAAACTTGTCCTGGCGAGTTACGGGACCCGGGGCGATGTCGAGCCCTCGCTGGTCGTCGGCCGTGAATTGTTGCGCCGAGGCCACGACGTGCGCATGGTAGTCCCCCCTGACCTGGTCGGCTTCACCGAGGCGGCGGGTTTGCCTGCCGAGGCTTTCGGTTTGGACACCAAGACCTGGCTGGACGTGTACCGCAACTTCTGGACGTCGTTTTTCAGAGGCTTCTGGAAGCTCCGCGAAATGCGAAAACTGTGGCGCGAGATGTGGGACCTCAGTGACCAGACTTGGACGCAGATGAGCAGGACTCTGACTTCGCTCGCTGACGGTGCGGATTTGCTGCTCACCGGCCAGAGCTATCAAGAGGCCGTCGTCAACGTCGCGGAACGTCTGAACATCCCGTTGGCCACTTTGCACCACGTTCCCGTACGCGCGAACGGCCGGCTGGTTCCGCACCTGCCGGCGCCCTTGGGACGCTGGGCCATGACGGCGTTCGACTGGTTGGGCTGGTTGTTGAACAAAAAGGTCGAGGACGCGCAGCGGCGCGAGCTGGGCCTGCCGAAGGTGATCGGCCCGTCGCCGCGACGGATCGCCAAAAACAGGTCGTTAGAAATCCAGGCGTATGACGCGGTGTGCTTCCCCGGGCTGGCGGCCGAGTGGCGCAAGTGGGACGGTCAACGGCCCTTTGTCGGCGCGTTGACCATGGCCCAATCCACAGCAGCCGATGAAGAGGTCTTGGCCTGGATCGCCGCGGGATCACCTCCGATCTGCTTCGGCTTCGGCAGCATGCCGGTGGAATCACCGGCCGAGGCCGTCGAAATGATCAGTGCGGCCTGCGCGGAGCTGGGCGAGCGCGCGCTGATCTGCGCCGGTTGGAGCGACTTCAGCAATGTCGAACTCGACGACCACGTCAAGGTGGTCGGAGGAGTGAACTACGCCGCGATCTTTCCGGCCTGCCGCGCGGTCGTCCACCACGGCGGCTCAGGTACCGCGGCTGCCAGCCTGCGCGCCGGCATTCCGACCTTGGTTTTGTCGATGGACGTCAACCAGACCTTGTGGGGCGCTCAAATGAAACGCTTGAAGGTGGGTACCACCCGAAAGTTCTCCAGCACCTCCCGCGAGTCGCTGGTTGAGGATCTCAAGCTGATCCTCACCCCCGCCTACGCCGCCCGAGCTGCCGAGCTGGCGACTCGGATGAGCAAACCCGCCGACAGCGTCGCCAACGCCGCCGATCTGGTGGAGAGCTACGCCCGCTCCCGGCATTCTGCCTAACGGGCCCGCCCGCTCAAACCGCCACGCACTTGCGCGAACGCCTGTTAGTATCCATCCACAGTGAGCAACGATCTCGCCGAAACCCACTACGGACCGAACACTCAGTTTGAGCCGCGAGACATGCCTCCACAGCCCCCGCAGACAAGACCTAGGGAAATATGACCAGCCTGGCGACCAAGTTGAAGTTTCGTTGGACCCCCAAAACCCTCACATACTTGTTCTTCTGGTGGATCGGCGGGCTGCGACCTGCAGTAATACGGCATTACCTCACCGACTTTCTGCACTATCGTCTGGTCACGCTCGGAGTCCTGTCTCGCGCGGCAAAGCACCTGAACGAGGTCCGTGCGGATTTCGAGGAGCAGGCGGCAAAAGGGCAATTCCAGGAGCGATGGTTCGATATGAACATCGTGCCTTGGTCTGTCACCTTCCCCAAGGTCTTGAACCGTGCGGACCCGCTGCGCATTCTCGAGATCGGTTCATGGGAAGGGCGTTCCACGCTGTTTTTCCTGACGTACTTCACGCAAGCGCATCTCACCGCCGTCGACACCTGGGCCGGTAGCGACGAATGGCATTACAACGCCACCTCGGACCTGCGGGACCTTGAAGCTCGGTTCGACCACAACGTGTCCTACGGCGCGAGCCGGGTAACGAAGCGCAAGGGTTCCTCGCTGGCGGTGTTGCCACAACTCATTGACGAGAAACAGCAATTCGATCTGATCTACGTCGACGGATCGCATTTCGCAGACGACGCCGTAACGGATGCCCTGAACGCCTGGCGCTTGTTGAAGCAAGGCGGCGTAATGATATTCGACGACGTCATGTGGCCGGCATACCCACGGGCCCGGGCGAACACGGCATGGGCAATCCACCAGTTCTTGAAGTACCACGCATGGGAATACAAGGTCTTGCATGCCCAGTACCAGCTCATCTTGCAAAAGAAGACAGGATTCGTCGACCAAATCGCCGAATGGTGCAGCCAGCCCGCGGTTCCTGCCGCGAAGCCGGAGCCGGCGGCTAACTCGGGTCTGCCGCAAGAAGCGCACCAGGAAGCACTCGGCTAACCGTGCCGAATCTGTGATCTGCGCTGCCGTACCGAAGTTGGCGTCCTAGCGCCTACGCCCCGGTTTCTGCACGCGACCGTCCAAAGCTTCGGGCGCTCATCGACTAAGGGATTAGATTTTGGCCGACGGTGAATTGACCGCGCGCGAGGCGGAAAGCGTCGTGTGGGACGCGATTATCGTGGGCACGGGTATGGGCGGCGGGACGATGGGCTACCGGCTCGCCCGCTCGGGTAGAAGGGTGCTGTTCGTCGAGAAGGGGCGCTCGACGTTACCCGGAGCGCCGGGAACGATTCGCTCGCTGATGCCTGAAGTGGCAGAGCCGGCCGCATGCCGGTCCCCCGATACTTTGAACGACGTGTTGGCCCGCTCCGGCCGCTCGACCGACGAGATCGAAGACATCAGCGGGCGCGTCCCACAACGGTTCAGGCCGTTCTTGGGTAGCGGCACCGGCGGGTCGTCGGCCCTATACGGCATGGTTTGCGAGCGATTTTTCGCGGAGGATTTCACTCCCCGCCAGCACTTCCGCGACCCCGGTGGATCCACCGTGCCCGAGGCCTGGCCCGTCACCTACGACCAGATGCGACCGTGGTACGCCGAGGCGGAGAAACTGATGGGCGTCCGAGGCGAGCCCGATCCCCTACGGCCGGCGGCGCGGGAAACCAACCTGCCTGCGGCGCCATCGTTTTCGGTTGACAACCAGCCGCTGGTCGATTATTTGGTGGGTCGCGGACTGCACCCCTATCACCTGCCGATGGCATGCGATTACACCGCAGGTTGCACGACGTGTCAGAGCTACCTCTGCCACCAGTCATGCAAGAACGACACCGCGCGCAACTGTGTGCTGCCGGCGCTGACTCAGCACGGCGCCAAGCTGCTGCCCGAGTGCCGGGTCGTGCGCTTGGAGGCAGGCCGTCAGCGGGTCGAGCAAGTGATCTGCGAAGACCGCTCCGGCAACACGCTGGTCCTGAAGGGCAAGGTGGTGGTGCTGGCCGCGGGTGCGCTTGTCACTCCGGTGCTTCTGCTCAATTCCCGTTCGGGCGAATGGCCACGAGGACTGGCCAACGGCTCGGACTGGGTTGGGCGCAACCTGATGCGTCACCTTGTCGACCTGGTTGAGATCTGGCCGCAGCGCGGCGGCAAGATCACCGCTGCCAACAAAGAGATCGGACTCAACGACTTCTACTTCTACGAGGGGCAGAAATACGGCACGGTGCAGTCGTTCGGCTCGATGGCTCCCATGGAGATACTGACCAGCGCCCCCGGATGGCGCCCGAAACTGCTGCGGATGATGAACCCTGTGGTGCGTCAGGTGTACGAGCGCTTCTTCAACGGCGGGCTGGTTCTCGCAACAATCATGGAAGACCTCCCGTACCTGGACAACCGCGTCCTGCCATTTGGTGAATCGAACGGGGACGGCCGCCAGCGTCTGAGGCTTCAGTACCGTCTGCATGCCAACGAGCTGGAACGGCGTGCCGTGTTCTTGCGGCAGCTGAAAGAGGTGTTGGACCCGTTCCGCAAGATCACGCTGCGGGGAGCCGAAGACAATAAGGCGGTGGCCCACGTCTGCGGGACGTGCCGTTTCGGCACCGATCCCAAAACCAGCGTGCTGGACCCGCAGAACCGGGCGCATGAGCTGGCAAATCTGTACGTGGTGGACAGCTCATTCTTCCCATCGAGCGCCGGATTGAATCCGAGCCTCACGATCGCGGCCAACGCGCTGCGGGTAGCCGACTACGTCAACCAGGCGCACTTCGCGAACTGACCGTCGCGTCCCGTCCCCGTTCGGGGCCTACCTTCAAGCCGGTTGCCGTAGCGGCAGACTGGCGGCGTGATAGATCGCGTCGATGACGGTCATGCTCTCGACCGCATCTTTTGCCGTGGTCTTCACCGGCTCGCCGCGCAGCACCGCAGCAGCGAAGGCATCGAGTTGATAGGCGTAAGACGTGCGTTTCGAGAAACGTTCCACCCGCTTGCCTGTCGCTGATCGGATGGTGAGCCGATGGAAGGATTGTGGCATCACCGGATTGAGCACCCGCAGCTCGCCGCGATCGCCAACCACCTTGGCGCTCAACTCAAATAGATTCAGCGACCACATCGAGCAGCGAACCCGCCCAGTACAGCCGCCCGCAAACCGCAACTCAGCCGTCATCGCCCGATCCACCTGAGAATTCCGAAGTTTGGCTTGCGCCGAAACAACTTCCGGGGTCGAGCCGCCGTAGGTGCGAACCATGTCGACCGCATAGCAGCCCGCGTCCATCGTGGCACCGCCGGCAAGAGAATAGTTGTAGCGGATGTCGGAGAACTTCGGCAGAGGGAAACATATGGCCGCCTCCACCCGTTTCACCCGGCCCAGCTCCCCGGAGGCGATAATCTCTTCGACACGCAAACTCAATGGGTGATAGCGATAATGAAATGCCGCCATTGCCACCCGTTTTGACGCTTCGGCCACCTCGGCGACCTCGCGGGCCTCGGCCGCGTTGGCAGTAAACGGCTTTTCGCACAACACGTGCTTGCCCGCGCGAAGCGCGGCTTGGGTCCATCGGCCGTGCAAGCCGTTGGGCAACGGGTTGTAGACCGCGTCCAGGTCTTCGTCGGCCATCAACGCGTCATAGCTGTCATGCACCCGGGTGATGCCGTGTTTGTCGGCAAAGGCTTGAGCGCGGGAAGGATCACGTGCTGCCACCGCGGCCACCACGACCTCGGCATTTTCGCGAGCCGGGTTGATGAGTGCCAACGGTGCAATCCGCGCTGCACCCAAAATGCCGATCCGGACCGGGGCCCCGCGCTCAGACACAGACCGCATGCTAGCACCGACATCGGCGACGTGGTGCGACAGTCGCATCCTGCTGCGCACCACGCCAGAATCACCCAGAGGGCCCAAACCTACATTGAGTCGATGGCATAGCGATACGATGGCCCACGACCGGAGTGGGGGGCGACGGAGGGGTAGTCGATGAAGCTTGGGGAGGCGTTCGACCCGCGGAACAATGCACTGAACGTCCTCCGGTTAGCGCTGGCCACCGAGGTGATCCTCTTTCATTCGTTCCCGATGACGAGGCACATGGCGCCGGCGGCGGCGAACCAGCTTCTTTTTTCGATCGGGGTCGACGGCTTCTTCACCATCTCAGGCTTTCTGATCTCGCGAAGCTGGCTCAACGACCCTCATCTGCGCGACTACCTTCTCGCTCGAGCTCTTCGCATCCTTCCTGGGTTCTACGCGTGCCTCATCGTCACTGCATTCGCTTTCGCCCCAATCAGCGAGGTGCTCCAAGGCCATTCGGCCAGGAAACTACTCTTCTCCAGCGCGCCGTTCGAGTACGTCCTACACAACAGCGCAATCGTCTATCTTCACTATGGCGTCGGTGGTACACCGCGCGGGACCCCAGCCGGAGCCAACTGGAACGCGTCGATGTGGTCACTCATCTGGGAAGTGTTGTGCTACATCATCGTTGCCGCCATCGGCATTGTGGGCCTCGCCAATCGCCGGTGGGTTTCGCCCGCGATCTTGGCGCTGGCGGTGGTGGGCGCCTTGCTGTTGCCGCCCCTCACCTTCCCCGGGGCATGGACCATCCCGCAGCTCGCCATGCGCTCCGCCATTACGTTCGCGTCAGGAGCGCTCCTCTACCAGTGGCGAGACGTGATTCCCGCTCGGTGGTCACTCGTCGCGCTTAGCGTCGTCATTGTCCTGGTTGCAGGCCAATTACCCGATTACCGGGTGGTCGCAGGCCTTCCGCTGGCCTACGCGGTGATCGTGTCAGGCGCCCTGATCCACAACAAGCGCTTGCGACTACGTACGGATCTGTCCTACGGCGTCTACATTTACGCCTTCCCGATGCAGCAGTTGCTGGCTGTCTGCGGTCTGTGGAGGCTGAATCCCCTCGTGTTCTTTGCCATTTCGGCGGCAGCAACCGTACCACCGGCCGCGCTGAGCTGGTTCCTCGTTGAGAAGCGGGCACTGGCATTGAAAACTCGTTTTAAGCGCCGCGGCATCGCCCCTACCTCGGAAACCGCAAAGGCAGAAGCCGATCGCGGACGATCAGTTGCGGGCTGAGACAAATCGCTGGCATCGGCATTGGGGGCGCCGATCGTCGGGGCGTGAGACCCTGGCCATTCACCAAATCTGAACGGCTTGCAGACCCGCGCGCCTACGCGTAACGGATCAGACGAAGCGCCTGACGGCGGCAAATTTTTCGAGGACATCGGTGGCCTTGGCGACGCTCTCGGCGGCAGGGGTCATCCGAGCGGCGAGATCGCGAGCAGCGACGGCGTATTCGGGTGCCAGGATGCAGCGCAGGTCCGAAACCAGCGATTCGCGAGTGATGCTCGAAAAGCGCCGGGTGGTACCGACCTTTAGCCGTTTCAGCTGAGCTCCCCAGTGCGGCTGGTCGCCCGCCGTCCACAGGATCAACGCGGGAACTCCGGCTCGCATGGCCGCGGCTGTGGTACCAGAGCCACCGTGATGGACGACCCCACGGCACTTCGGGAAGGTCGCCGCGTAATTCACGGCGCTTACCACTTTGACATGGTGGAAACGCGGCACGTCACTCAAGTCCGCCCAGCCGGCACAGATCAACGCGCGCTCGCCCAACTGCGCGCAGGCGTCACTGATCATCTCGACCATTTCGGCGGGAGGCTTTGCCAGCGGCATACTGCCGAAACCGAAGCAGATCGGCGGCGACCCCGCGGCAATCCATGCAGCGACTTCAGCGTCGGCATCCGTCGTCATACCCATCGTCAGCGCACCGACGAAAGGTCGCCGGTCGCCCCAGTTTCGCCACTCGTCCGCCAGCCCGGGGAAGCACACCTCGTCATACGCCTGGATTTCCAGCGCATCCCGTTCGATTCTTCGCGGTGAAGGCCGGGTGGCCATGGGGAGACCCAGTTCACGCCGCTGCGCGTCCTCTGCCTTCTTGCTGATACGCCAGCACAGCCAGTCGAAGAACGTCATCCCGGAGCGGACTAGCGGGCCGGGCACGTGTGGGTAAAGCTGGCGGCTGGGCCGTATCGGAAAGTAGTGCAACGTGGCCATTGGAATGTCGTAGTACTCCGCGACGCTGGCAGCAAGTTCCTGGTATACCAAGCCGCTGAACAGCACGTCGGCGCCTTCGGCCAGCGACGTCAGCGTGCTACTCATCTCCGCCCAGTGCCGAAGGCAGGGCTGCCAGAGTTCACGAACCAACCTGATCGGCTCGCGGATAGTCCAGAAGCTGCGGCGGAAATCCGTCCAGAAGTCGCGGAGAAACTCATCGGCAAGAAAATCCCGCATGTCCGGGCCGTAGGGGACCGCTTCGAGGCCGACATCTTCGGCAAAGCGAACCAAGTTGATCGGGACACCGATACGCACGCCGTGTCCTCGACGCTGGAGTTCGCGGCCTATAGCGATCGTCGGCTCGACATCACCTCGAGTTCCATAACTCGCCAGCACAAATTTCAAGGTTCTTGGCCTTTCAGTCGTCATGGACGTCGGCGGGAGCGACGGCATCGTCGATTTCTACGGTTCTCCGGCGCTGGGGCGCTGACCCCACCGGCCTCCACCGCGATATCCACGGTTTAGGAGCCGTACGCCGTCACGCGACGCAGCTAACGAGAGCCTTCCAAAAGTCGTTGGTGCGTAGGCCCAACCACGCCAAAACCCCCTATTCAGCGAAACCCGCAGATATTGCACTTTTCCGCGGCGGTCCATCGTACGAACCTGACAACCACCAATTATGGAGTACCTGCATACGTTGCGAGAGCTTTTTGAGATAAATCCGGCGTCGCGGCGCAGCGTTGATGTCGGGCATTGGAAAATTGTAGCGATCATGTTAAAACCCCAATGCGGCTTGTCGACGTGAATCGGGCGTCGTTGCATCGTGCCGCCGAGCTCTCGTTGATGCAGCCGGCGTCTCGATCAGCTTCAAGTCTGCGGGTTTTTGGATGCCCTCGAGTGGCACCACCCGCCGGTACCATCTGCGTCGTACCTTACAGGGTGACTCGCTTTGAGGCATACCGAATTGCGCAAGGACGAGCCGTGCGGCCATCGTCACGCGACAACCCGCGATGGCGAGCCCAGCCGCAAACCGGCGTCGCTGACGCGGTCGAAAATTGAGGCAACACAGGCGAAACGCCGTCTTCACAGTCGATCAAGCAAACATGATCAAAACGTATGGAGGCTAACTTGACCGTGCGTGCCGCCTGCGACCACCGGTGGTCGTAAGCGGCCGCTTCGCGGCGCGCCTGCGCCAACCGAGAACATCGGTGCAATGCGTCGGTGGCGGCGCGCTCGATCACACTGACCCGGAACTCAAACGCAGCCCCGACCGCGCGTTGCGAGCCAGGCAGTGAGCATTTTCTTAAGTATGAAATCGGCGTAAATCCGGGGGCCGCTGTATTTACTGTCGTATTGAGGTGCGAATACGGTCGAGGCTGCGCCGCCGTACACGTTGAATTCAAAGAGGAATTAACTCCGCCGAGGGGCTCGATGCCGCGCGACCATCGCGGGTTTGAACGGGAGGCGCACGCGAAAACTGCCCGCGCCCATCTTCGGATGCCTGCAGAGCCATGCCAAACTACTTGTGGGTAACTTATGCCTCACTAGCGGGATCCGCGTGGCAAATGAAATGGAAGATCTAATCGGGTCTTAGGTAGGCGGATAGCCAAATGAGGCTCGCAGGATACACAGCGGTCAAGCTGGGGCGAACGCAAAACGGCCGCCGTCGCGTGGGAGTCGCGCCTGCTCACGCGTCGAAGGCACGAATCTGGCGACGCTCGTGGGCGGCGCGCATGGCGTCGCTGCCGGAAGTGGCAATACAGTGCGGAAGAGGTGCGGCGCGCCAGCGACTTCCGTGCCACCGGTCGGGCGGGAGAAATGCCAAGATAACCTGCACTTTCGGCGCCTGGCACCTATAGCAGGGCCGCAGAATCGGCGCTTCACTTGGCAATGACCCGCTGCAAATTGCGGCGATGACTGGATCGCACGCCACGCCCGACGCCACGGCCCCAAGTCGTGTGACGCCCGCGGCGACCGGCATTCCCGCCGAAGAGGGCTTCGATCTCACCGACGCTGAGATCCTTTAGGAACTGCACACGGTACCCGCACTCGAAGTGCATTGTCGGGTCGATCAGGCGTAGGCCCGGCGGAAAATAGTTGTTTGATTCGACCCATGACTTTCCATTCCCGCAAAGGCCCAGCGGATTGCTTTACCTGTGCAACTATGAACCTTGCCTTCTGTGCACAAGGTGTTCCCTAATCGTGCGTTGCCACCTTCCTCCACCGCAAAAGTTGAATGTCATGGTCCCTAGTAGGCGATTTACTGGGCGCGGTCGGGCGTTGCCGGGGTGACCCTTGTGTCAACGACCGCTTTGCGCGCCCGAAGCGAGGCTTTGGCGGAAACGCTCACTTCTCCACCAAGAACCAGGGCAATGCTGCCAAAGGCAAGGTCGCGGCGGCCACGAGAAGTGTGAACGCAATCGGTCCAGCGGGGCGGGCACCGACAGGCCCGCCACCACAACAATGAGGACACTGATCGCAACGAGTGGCCAGTGCGCCGGAGTTGCATCGCGAAACCGATAAATAAGCACTCCGGCCGCGAACACGGCGCGAAGCAAGCGATCATCTGCAGGAGCTTGGGACCGCTATCAACGGGTACGACACCAACGCCGTCACGGCAAGGATGAGCGCGAAACCAAGGGCGTGGGCCATAGTGCACCAGATGCGGCGATAAGAAATTGGAGGCCAACGCTTTGCGGCCTCAATATCAGTCTGATGCGTTCGGCTCGCTAGGGTTCCGGCGTCAGCCGGCGACGGCTCCCGGCTCGGCGAACGGCGCACCGAACTCGGTGACCGGGCGGAAGCCGTGCTTGCGCACCTTTTCCGCGGCCCGGCGGATCAATGCATAGATCCCGACGAACGCCGCGTGATCGGTCATCACCAGAGGTGTCAGCAGCCGGTTGTGCACCAGCGAGAACGCCACCCCCGAGGCGGGGTCGGCCCATCCGAGCGAGCCACCCATCCCGACGTGACCGAAGCCGGGCATCACACTGCCGATCGGCAAACTGTGATATCCCAAGTGGAAAGCCAACGGCACGTACAGGTTTCGGTCCGGCCGCAGGCTCCGCTCCCCGGTCAGGCCCGCGACCAGCTGACGGGACAGGAAGCGGATGCCGTCCACCTCGCCGCCATTGGCGATGGCGCCATACATCCGGGCCAGCCCGCGCGCCGTCGCTACGCCGTTGGCCGCCGGGATCTCCGCGTCCAGCAAGGGGGCGTCGCCCTGAACGGCGGCGATCAGACCCTTGAAGTACATCGACCGGTACGCCCCGGACATCTCGTTGGCCACCTTGCGCGTCACGTAGCTGACGACGGGGTTCCCGATCACGTTTTGCGGGCAGATGATCTCGGCGACCCGCGTCGGCGCCTGGGCCGGCGGGCGGCCGAGGTGCAGCCCGTCGGTGCCCAACGGCTCGGCGAGCTCCTCGCGGATCAGCGTGGCCATGCCCTTGCCGGTCACGGCCCGGCCCAGGCCGGACATCAGCCAGCCGAAGGTCAGCGCGTGGTACGCCGATTTGCCCAGCAGCCGTCCGGGCGCCGCCGCGGCCAGCTTCTCCTCCATCACGACGTGATCGAGCAGTTCTTCCTGGGTGGCGCCGCGCAGGCCGGACAGGCCGGCCTGGTGTCGCATCACCTGGCGCACGGTCATGTCGGCCTTGCCGTTGGCCGCGAACTGGGGCCAGTACTCGGCAACGGGCGCGTCGTAGTCGATCAGCCCCCGGTCGGCGAGCCGGTGGATGACGGTGGCGGCCATCCCCTTGGTCGCCGAGAAAACCATCGGGGCGGTGTTCTCCGTCCACGGCCGCTGCCCGGCCCGGTCGGCCCACCCCGTCCAGACGTCCACGACGGGCTGGCCGTCGACATAGACGGCCAGCGCCCCGCCACCGAACCGGCGCGCGGGGAACATGCTGGCGAAACTACGAACGACGCAACCGAAGTGTGAGTCCGCCGCGCCGGACACACGATGACCTGCGTCAAGGTCATCGTGGACACGGACCGCGCGGCGATCGACTCGGGTATCCACCGTCACAACTTTGAATTTACTTCCATTACACAACCGGTAGGAGCGAAATCTAGATTATTTACCTATCCGTTAGCCCGACGCGGCCGTCAATATTTGCTGGGCGGCCAGCGCGGGAGTCAGCTCCCCCGCCTTGACCTTGCGCTCCACGTCGGCGCGGATCTTGCGCACCGCCGGGCTGGACAACAACCGGTCCAGCACCGTGTCGCGCACCATCTGCCAGGTCCAGTCGACCAGCTGCTCCCGGCGGCGCGCCTCGAACTCCCCCGCCTCGCTGAGCACCTGGCGATGCCGTTCGATGGTGTCCCACAGTTCCTCGAGGCCGGTCCCCTCGGCTGCGCTCATCGTGAGAACGGGCGGCCGCCAGAGCGTTTCACGCGGGTGGATCAGCCTGATCGCCCCGGACAGCTCGCGCGCCGCCGACCGGGCCTCGGCGAGGTGATCGCCGTCGGCCTTGTTCACCACGACGATGTCGGCCAGCTCCAGCACACCCTTCTTGATGCCCTGCAGCTGGTCGCCCCCACGCGCCAGGGTCAGCAGCACGAAGGTGTCGACCATGTTGGCCACCGTCACCTCGGACTGACCGACCCCGACGGTCTCGATCAGGATCACGTCGTAGCCGGCGGCCTCGAGCAGCACCGCCGTTTCGCGGGTGGCCTTGGCCACCCCACCCAGGGTGCCCGAGGTGGGCGAGGGCCGAATGTATGCATCCGGATGCATTGCCAGGCGCGCCATCCGGGTCTTGTCGCCCAGGATCGAGCCGCCGGTCCGCGTCGATGACGGATCGACGGCCAGCACCGCCACCCGGTGGCCCAGCTCGATCAGGTGCATGCCGAGCGCCTCCATGCTGGTGGACTTGCCCACCCCGGGGATCCCGGTGATGCCGACGCGATAGGCGTTGCCCGAGTCCGGCGTCAGCTCCAGCAGCAGCTGCTGCGCCTTTTCGCGGTGGTCGGCGCGGGTGGACTCCAGCAGCGTGATGGCCCGCGGCAAGGCCGCGCGGTCGCCGTTGCGGACCGCCTCGGCCAGCTCCGAGCTCATTTCCAGTTCTCCTGGCCCGCGAGCGTAAGCACACTGCGGATTCGGCCGGGATTTTTCGCGGCGTGCTTACGCTCGCGGAAGAGATCGTCAGCCATTTAGCCGATGTCGTAACCCAGCCGCTCGGCGAGCTTGTGCAGCAAGCCGATTGCGGCGTCGGCGATCACCGTCCCGGGCGGGAAGATGGCGGCGGCCCCGGCCTCGTAGAGCTCGTCGAAGTCACCCGGCGGGATGACGCCGCCCACCACGATCATGATGTCGGGCCGTCCCACCTCGGCCATCGCCTCGCGCAGCGCCGGCACCAGCGTCAGGTGACCGGCCGCCAGCGAGGACACCCCGACCACGTGCACGTCGTTGTCGGCGGCCTGGCGGGCCACCTCCTCGGGCGTGGAGAACAAAGATCCGACGTCGACGTCGAATCCGATGTCCGCGAACGCGGTCGCGATCACCTTCTGGCCGCGGTCGTGGCCGTCCTGGCCCATCTTGGCCACCAGGATCCTGGGGCGGCGACCGTCGGCTTCCGCGAACTTCTCGACGAGTTCGGTCGCGGTCGCCATGTTCGTGGCCTTTCCAGCTTCGTCGCGGTAGACCCCGGCGATAGTACGGATCTCCGCCTGGTGGCGGCCATACACCTTCTCCAGCGCGTCGGAGATCTCGCCGACAGTGGCCTTGTGCCGGGCCGCATCGATGGCTAGCGCCAGCAGATTGTTGCCCAACCCGTCTCGGTCCCCCTTACCGGCTGCGCCGGAATGGGCGGCCGCGGCGCGCGACAGTTCCGCGAGCGCCGCGTCGACGGCCCTCTGGTCCCGATTCGCCCGCAGCTCTTGCAATTTGGCCAGTTGCTCGGCCCGCACCCGGCTGTTCTCGACCTTGAGGACCTCGACCTCCTGGTCCTCTTCGACCTGGTACTTGTTGACCCCGATCACCGGCTGGATGCCGGAGTCGATGCGGGCCTGGGTGCGCGCGGCCGCCTCCTCGATGCGCAGCTTGGGGATGCCGTCGCTGATGGCCTGGGCCATGCCGCCGTGCTCGGTGACCTCGGCGATGTGGGCGCGGGCCTTCTGCGCGAGTTGATGCGTCAGCCATTCGACGTAGTACGAGCCCGCCCACGGGTCGATGGGCCGCGTGGTGCCCGACTCCTGCTGCAGCACCAGCTGCGTGTTGCGGGCGATGCGGGCCGAGAAGTCGGTGGGCAGCGCCAGCGCCTCGTCGAGCGCGTTGGTGTGCAGCGACTGGGTGTGACCCTGCGTGGCGGCCATCGCCTCGATGCAGGTGCGGGCGACGTTGTTGAAGGCGTCCTGCGCGGTCAGCGACCAGCCGGAGGTCTGCGAATGTGTGCGCAGCGACAGCGATTTGGCGTTCTTCGGGTTGAACTGGGACACCAGCTCGCTCCACAACAGCCGGCCCGCCCGCAGCTTGGCGACCTCCATGAAGAAGTTCATCCCGATGCCCCAGAAGAAGGACAGCCGGGGCGCGAACTTGTCGATGTCCAGCTCGGCGTCCAGGCCGGCCTTGATGTAGTCGACCCCGTCGGCCAGCGTGTAGGCCAGCTCCAAATCGGCTGTGGCACCGGCCTCCTGGATGTGGTAGCCGGAGATCGAGATGGAGTTGAACTTCGGCATCTTCGCGCTGGTGTAGGCGAAGATGTCGGAGATGATGCGCATCGACGGCTTGGGCGGATAGATGTAGGTGTTGCGCACCATGAACTCTTTGAGGATGTCGTTCTGGATGGTGCCGGCCAGCTTCTCCGGCGGCACCCCCTGCTCCTCGGCGGCCACCACATACAGCGCCAGGATCGGCAGCACCGCGCCGTTCATGGTCATCGACACCGACACCGTCGACAGGTCGATGCCGTCGAACAGCTGGCGCATGTCGAGGATGGAATCGATTGCCACACCGGCCATTCCGACGTCACCCTGCACGCGCGGATGGTCGGAGTCGTACCCGCGGTGGGTGGCCAGGTCGAAGGCCACCGACAAGCCCTTCTGGCCGGCGGCCAGGTTGCGCCGGTAGAACGCGTTGGACTCCGCGGCGGTGGAGAAGCCGGCATACTGCCGAATCGTCCACGGCTGGTTGACATACATCGTCGGATAGGGCCCGCGCACGAACGGCGGCTCGCCGGGAAAACTGTGCAGCGGATACCCGTCGGCCTCCACGGCGGCGCGGTCGGCGCCGATGTAGACCGGTTTGACGTCGATGTCTTCCGGTGTCTGCCATTGCAGTTGGTCGGGTGTGTACAGATGCGCAGCCGCCGCCGCGGCCACGTGTTCTTTCACGGCGGCTTCGGTCGCCGGTGCAATCGCCCGCTCGCTGTGCAGCGGCACGTCGGCGAAGCTGCCGACAGCAGGTGCAGTGGTCGTCATCGTAACTACGCCCCCAGCCTTATGAGCAGATCCGACAGAGTTTGCACCGCATTGATTTTCGCGGTCAGGAATTGGTCCGGTTGGTGCTCGGCGTCGGCCACGGCCTTGTCGGGCCCGGCCAGATAGACGCGCGCGATGCCGGCGTCCCGCGCCGCCCGCACGACGCCCGAGGCCTCGGCCTGGTAGCGCTTGTCGGTGCCGCAGATGACCGCCACCGTCGGCGACCCGGCATCGGTCACCGCCGAGCCGACACCGTCGGCGTCGACCGTTCCCGGGTTGATCGCCTCGATACCGCCGGAAGCCAGCAGGTTCGAGGCGAACGTCGCGCGGATGTTGTTCTCGGCCAGCGGACCCAGCGGCAGCAACAGCACCTGCGGGCGCGATCCGGTGCGGGCCAGGTACGCGTCCGAGCGATCCCGCAACGCCTCGAACTCCGCGGCGTAACGCACCAGCTTCCCGGCGGCGAGCGGCGAATACGTCGAATCGCTTTGCGGCAAAGGCGGTTCGGTGAGGTTGGGGAATTCGTTGACGCCGGTGATGGCCGTCCGGCGGTGCGCGATGTCGTCGCTGCGGCGAGCGGCGACCTCGGCGATCTGACCGGCGATGAAATCGCGGGCTTGCGTGAATCCGCCGTGGGCCTCGATGGCCTGGAAATGCTCCCAGGCCTGCTCGGCCAGGCGGCGGGTGAGGTCCTCTACGAACCAGGAGCCACCGGCCGGGTCCAGCACCCGGCCCACATGTGACTCTTCGAGCAGCAGCAGCTGCGTGTTGCGCGCGATGCGGCGGGCGAAACTCGTTGCCACGTCCGGGAATCCGCCGTCGATGGCCACATCGAACGGGAACACCAGCAGGGAGTCGGCGCCACCGACGCCGGCACCGAAGGCGGCCAGGGTGCAGCGCAGCATGTTCACCCACGGGTCGCGCTGGGTCATCATCGGCAGCGACGTCTCGGCGTGAACGACCGCCGCGCCGGCGTCCGGCTCGCCGACGACTTCGGCGACGCGCGCCCACAGGTTGCGGGCGGCGCGGAACTTGGCGATCGTGATGAACTGGTCGTCGTCGGCGGCGAACCGGAAGCTGATCTGCCGCAACGCCTGGCCGATCGTCAGCCCCGATTCGGTGAGCACCCGTAGGTAACTCACCGCGGCCGCCACACTCGCGGCGACCTCCCACGTCGCGTTCGCGCCGAGGTTGTGAAAGGCGGGCCCGTCGACGGTGATCGCGCGCACCCCGGTGTGATCGGCGGCCCGCTTGGCCACCGCGACCACGTCCTCGATCTTCGGCGCGGGCCGCTCGCTGAGCGCCGCGCTCAGCGGGTCACCGCCCAGGTCGATCGACAGGGTGCCGCGCTGGTCGGGTTCGACCGCGTCCGCCAGCGCCAGCGCCACGTCGCCCGCCGCCACGTAGTCGGCGCCGGCCTCGAGGATCAGCGGCGCCATGCTCAGGTAGACGCCCTCGAGCGCCTCGCCCAGCTGGTCGGGCGCCACGCCCGACTCCCCGATCCGCAGCACCACGGCGCCGGCCCCGTTGCCGAGCGCGTCGAGCACCGCGGAGTTGACGTCCTTTGCCGCCACACCGGGCACCGGCGTCGCGGGGAACGCCTCGGCGACCTTCCAGCCGGACTTGACGTCGCGCAGCGCGTCGCCGCCGCGCACAAAGGGCCACTCGCCCGGCAGCGGCGGTTCCGGCAATTCGTCGAGCGCGGTGTAGAGCGCGCGGATCGCGATCCCGTCATACGTCGGGGTTTCCAGCAGCCGCTCGGGCGCGTCCCCCAACTGCTCGGGGTCCTTCCGGGTGCTTTTAGCCAGCACACCGGCGACCGCACTGCGCCAACGCCCGCGAACCTGTTCTAGGTCGGCGAGCTCGGGTACATCAATGGACACCGATTGCTCCCTTTTCCCAGCATTTGGGGCTACAACTCTGGGGATACCACTAGCTACTGAGGCTAATTGATGACCGCTCGTCGCTAAAAACCGCCAGGTGCGGCGGGCGGTCACGATTGCCGATGAAACACCAGCGTCTGGCAACGCCTTATTCACCCGCGCCCCGTACCCTAGGAAGCCGTGACGGGTTCCGCCACCAGCAAAATCACCGAAACGCTGCGCGATCTCGGCTGCGCCATCGGCGTCGCCGCGCGAAGCGTGTCGCGGTCGCGGATCGCCTGGACAGTGGTGGGCATCACAGCGCTGGTGGTGCTGGCGGCGTGGCTTCCGCTGCCCTCGCCGGTGCAGATGCGCGACTGGGCGCAGTCCGTCGGACCGTGGTTCCCCCTGGCGTTCTTGATCGCCCACATCGTCGTGACGGTGGTGCCCGTTCCGCGCACCGCGTTCACCCTGGCCGCCGGACTGCTGTTCGGACCACTGCTCGGCGTCGCCATCGCGGTGGTCGCCAGCACCGCGAGCGCGATGATCGCGCTGCTGCTGGTGCGCGCGGCCGGCTGGCGGCTGAACCGGCTGGCGCGTTACCGATCGATCGAAACGGTGGAAGAGCGCCTGCGGCAACGAGGCTGGCTGGCCATCTTGTCGCTGCGGCTGATTCCCGCGGTGCCGTTCTCGGCGCTCAACTACGCCGCGGGCGCGTCGAGCGTGCGGGTGCTGCCCTACGCGGTGGCGACCCTGGCCGGGTTGCTGCCCGGCACCACCGCCGTGGTCGTCCTGGGCGATGCGCTCGCCGGTCACATCAGCGCGCTGCTGTATCTGGTGTCGGCGATCACCAGCGCGCTGGGACTGGCCGGGCTGATCGTCGAGATCCGCCACTTCCGTCGGCACCACCGCCGTGCGCGCCGTCCGCTCGACGAGGAAGCCTCCCCCGAGCCGGCCGCCGTCAGCTGATCACCAACTTCGGTAAGACCGCCGCGCGGTGCGGCAAAGATCGATCTAATGGAGTGGTGTACGCGATGGAGGTCGCGAGCTGGGGGACGCCATACTCGCCGGCTCGTACTGTCGCGTTGCCCCTGAGCGCCCTGGTGTTGGCGGTACTCGCCATGCTGGGGTTCCTACCCGGTCCGGGCGAGCTGCGTAGCAAGCCGAAGAGGAGCCTGCTCGCCAGCTTGCGCGTGCACCCCCACCGCGCCAGGATCCATACCTCATTGCTCACCCTCGCGGCGGTGTGCAGCGTCACCGCCCTGGTGACGGCCGTCTGCCTGTACCCCAGGGCCACCACGCCGGCGCAGCAGCCGGCGCCGCCGCCGCCCGTCCTGGCGCCGATCGATCTGCCCGCCGCCAGTGCGGTGGGCCCCGGGGCGGGAATCTACGTCGCCTACGCCGACGGCTCGGGTGGAATGGGTTGCACCGCAGGCTTTCTGGTGCACACCAGCGGCGGCGCGGCCGGGATTCTGACCGCCGGGCATTGCAACCGCCCCGGGCAACCCAGCAGGGTGACGATGAACCTGGGCGGCGTCCTGCCCTACGCGACGGTGGGCACCTTCCGCAAGACGGTCAACGAGGGAGTGCACAACGAGCAGCACGACATCGGCCTGATCGCGCTGGACGGCGACAACATTCCCCAGTCCTCGGCGATCGCCTCGTCGTTGGCGGTCACCGGCGTGGCCACCAACCTGCAGATCGGCCAGCAGTTGTGCAAGTTCGGCATGGGCTCCGGTGCCGACGCCTGCGGGCAGATCGTGGAGATCACCGGCAGCAAGGTCGTGTTCCTG
>NZ_LZMG01000318.1:0-863 GCF_001673615.1 Mycobacterium sp. 1245499.0 | reverse complement strand
CGGTCCTGGCCGCCACCGCCGACCTGCGCAACGCCATCGGATTTTCCTCGTTCGCCGTGCTGATCTACTACGCCGTCGCCAACGCCTCGGCCTGCACGCTCGGTGCCGACGAAGGCCGCCCACACCGGGCGATCCCGGTGATCGGGCTGCTCGGCTGCGTGATGCTGGCCGCCGCGATGCCCCGATGGTCGGTGCTGTCCGGTGTGCTGGTGCTGGGCCTCGGCGCCGGCGCCTATCTGATTCGGCGTTTCATCGCCCGGACCACGTTGCGGCGCAACCGAAATCGCAGCTGACGGCGGTGCACGCCGCGCCGGCCGGCCGGACACCGCCGCCGGGCAAATAGCGGCATCGCGATTCCCCGAAGGCCGGACGGGGAAGACTGAGCGGATGGCTGACCCGGAAACCGAAGCGTTCGACAAGCTGGTGGCGCTGCTGAACTATCCGATGTTCGTCGTCACCACGCAGGCCAACGGCACTGAAGCCGGCTGCCTGGTGGGCTTCGCCAGCCAGACCAGCATCAATCCGCCCCGCTTCCTGGTCGGCCTGTCCAAGCGCAACCACACCTTCCGCGTCGCCCGCGACGCCTCCCACCTGGCCGTGCACGTCTTCGACCACGAACACCTCGACGTGGTGGAGCTTTTCGGCAGCCAGACCAGCGACGAGGTCGACAAGTTCGCCCGCTGTTCCTGGCACCGCGGCCCCGAACGGATGCCGATCCTCGACGATGCCGCCGCGTGGTTCGTCGGCGAGATCCTGGAGCGTTTCACGATGGGCGACCACGTCGGGCACCTGCTCGCACCGGTCGGCGGCAGCCCGCCGCGGGAACTGGAAACCTGGGTGTCCTTCGGCGACGTGCGCGAGCT